>DAITLT010000010.1:6745-23451 GCA_036835505.1 Pseudomonas sp. | reverse complement strand
CTCACTCCGGCACTGTTCCGAGGGTCGTCACGGTGGGCCATCCCTGGCCCATCGTTCCTCATTTGGCATCCATGCCAAATGCCCCTCTACACAGCACCTGCGCTCGGCCTCCTGACGGGACCGGGGGACCGAGGCGCCTGCGAAATCAGTGGGAGCGGTCTTGACCGCGAAGCCTTTGATCGCTCGTCAGTTCGTCGGCTGGGGAGGAGCGCCGCAACGAAGCCCAAAGCCAGCCGCCGAAAGTATGCGGGCTTGCAGCACTCAACTGCTACAAAGCCCTTCCCATCAGCCCTCCGGCTGCTCCAGAGCCTGCACCAGCGCCTGCATAAAGCGTGCGGCCTCACCGCCGGTGGCGACGCGGTGGTCGAAGGTCAGGGACAACGGCAATATCGGGTGGATCACCGCCTGCCCCTGCCAGGCCACCACCTCGTCGCGAATGCCACCGGAGCCGATGATTGCCACTTGCGGCGGCATGACGATGGGGTTGGCGTAGCGGCCAAACAAGGTGCCGAAGTTCGACAGGGTAATGGTCGCGCCCATCATTTCCTGCGGTGGGATGGAACGCGCCTTAACATCCGCCCGTAGCCGCGCCATACCTTCCTTGAGCTGCTCGGTGCTGCGCTCACCGACATTGCGCAGCACCGGCACGAATAGCCCATCGGGGGTGTCCACGGCAATCCCCAGGTCCAGATGACTGTGCAGTTTGAGCGACTGGCTCTTGCTGTCGAACCAGGCATTCAGCAGCGGCTCGGCCTTACAGGCCACCGCGATGGCTTTGCCTAGGCGCAGCAGCGGGTCGCGGGCGCTGCCCCAGCGGTGCAGATCGACATCGCCATACAGGGTCACCGGCACCACTTCGGCATGGGAGCGGGCCATATTGATCGCCATGCTGCGGCGCACGCCGCGCAGTTTCTCGCCGCCGAACTTGTCTTCGGCCTGACGGGCGGCGGTCTCGACATCGGCGGCGGTCAGTTGCCCCGCCGCACCGGAGCCGTGCAGGCTTGCCAGGTCAACCCCCAGTTGCCGCGCCATCTGCCGCACTGCCGGGGTCGCGCGCGGGCCCAGATGGGCGCGGGTAGACGGCGCCGCACCGATACAGAACTGGTCTTCCTGGCTGTCGTTGCCGCTTTCCAGGCGCCCGACCACCGTGCCGGTTTCTTCGCCTTCGTAAGCCAGCAAGGGCTCGCCGACATGCAGCAGGCTGCCGCCCGTGCCAAAGAGTTGCGCCACCACGCCGTCATAGGGCGCGGGAATATCGACGATGGCTTTGGCGGTTTCCACCGACACCAGCAACTGGTCGGCCTTGACCGTGTCGCCGGCCTTGACATGCCACTCGACAATCTCGGCTTCCTGCAGGCCTTCGCCCAGGTCGGGCAGTTTGAAGTATTTCATCGCAAGCCCTCCTCAGGCGTAGTTCAGGGTGCTGTCGCAGGCTGCCAGGATGTCCTCGACGGCCGGAATATACAGTTGCTCCAGGCGGTACAGCGGCGGCGGAATATCCGGCGCGGTCACCCGCACGATCGGCGCCTGCAAATCGAGCAAGGCGCGCTCATAGAGGCTGGCGGCAATCTCCGCACCGACCCCGCAGGAGCGCGGCGCCTCGTGGATGATCACCGCCCGGCCGGTCTTGCGCACCGAGGCCTCCAGGGTGTCGAGGTCCAACGGCTTGATACAGGCCACATCGATCACCTCCACGGAAACGCCGCGCTGCTCAAGCTGGGCGGCGGCCTGCAGGGTTTCATGCACGCTGCCGCCCCAACTGATCAGGGTGATGTCCTGGCCTTCACGCAGGGTGAAGCAGCTATCCAGGGGCAAGCGCCGGCCGTCATCGACCACCACTTGCGGGTTCATCCGATACAAACGTGTGGGTTCGAGAAAGATCACCGGGTCCGGGTCATCAATCGCCGCCAGCAGCAAACCGTAGGCGCGGGCCGGCGATGAGGGCACCAGCACCCGCAGCCCAGGAATATGAGCAAACAGCGCTTCGGTGCTTTCGCTGTGGTGCTCCGGCGCGCGGATGCCGGCGCCCATCGGGCTGCGTACCACCAGCGGACAACTGAGGCGCCCACGGGTGCGGTTGCGCAAGCGGCTGGCGTGGGACACCAGGTGTTCCATGGCGGCGTAGATAAAGCCGAGGAACTGGATTTCCATCACCGGCTTCAGGCCCTGGGCCGCCATGCCCACCGAGACGCCGGCGATCATGGCTTCGGCCAGCGGCGTATCCAGCACGCGCTTGAAACCGAAGCGCTCGCGCAGGCCCTGGGTGGCGCGAAATACCCCGCCGTTGACGCCGATGTCCTCGCCGAGCATGACCACATTGGCGTCCTCAAGCATGGCCCGGTGCAGGGCCAGGTTGACCGCTTCCAGTAGGGTGATTTTCTTCTGCTCAGTCATGGCGGCCTCCGTTCAACTGGCGGGCGGCGCGGGCCTGCAACAGCTCGCGCTGATCGGCCAGGGCGGCGGGCCACTGCGCATAGACATAGTCCATGGCCGATTCGGCCGGCTGCTGGCCGATCGCTTCATAGGCCAGCACCGCCGCTTGCAACTGCGCCTGGCAGTCGGCTATCAGGGCTTGTTCGCGGCTTTCGTCCCATTGCCCCTGGGCCACCAGATAGGCCTGCAGACGTTTGATCGGCTCCTCCTGCCAGGCCTGTTTGACCTCTTCGGCAGGCCGATAGCGGGTGGCATCGTCGGCGGTGGTGTGATCGCCCAGGCGATAGCTCAGGCACTCCAGCAACACCGGGCCCTTGCCCTGCCGGGCACGTTCCAGAGCCTGGGCAAAGCGCTCATAAACCGCCACCACATCGTTGCCATCCACCTGCTCGCCGGCAAAGCCGGCACCGATGGCCTTCTGCGCCAGGGTCGGCGCGCCGCACTGAATACGCCGCGGCACCGAGATGGCCCACTGGTTGTTGTTGACCACGAACACCACCGGCAACTGCCAGGCGCCGGCGACATTCAGGGCTTCGAGAAAATCGCCCTTGCTGGTGGCGCCATCGCCGCAGGTGGTGACGGCCACCCGATGCTGACCGCGGATCTTGAACGCGCTGGCAACACCACAGGCATGCAGGGCCTGGGTGGCAATCGGCACGCACAAGGGGAAGTCTTCGGCGACCGCCGGATCGGCGTAGGCGCTGCCGCGTTCATCGCCGCCCCAGTACAGGAGAATTTCCTCCATGCGCACGCCGCGCAGCAGTTGCAGGCCGGTGTCGCGATAATAGGGCACCAGCACATCCTCGGCCTGCATCAGGCTGCCGAGGGCGACGCCGATGGCCTCCTGCCCCAGACACGGCGCGTAGGTGCCGATCCGCCCGGTGCGCTGCAAGGCCACAGTCTTGAGGTCGAACAGGCGAGTCAGTTGCATCTGCCGATAGAGCCGGGTGAGCAGGGCGAAATCACTCGCCCAGGCGGGCAAGGGCTGAACCGGCTGGCCGGCAGGATCAAGGTAACGGGTGTACGGCAGGTCGATCTTATTGGGCATTGCGATGCTCCTCATCACGCTGGATAAGCGCGCTGGCATTACCCCGCCGCTTGTGGCGACGGGACTGACCCCGGCAGGCGGCGGTAACCACTTAGCGGGGGTAAAGCAAAGCCTCGGCCTGCTGCGCGGCCACCCGTGCGGGGGAGCGGTTTTGCGCCTGGGCCTGGGCATAGATGTCGGTCAAGCGTAGTCCGATCCGCGCCAGATGACAGGTAATCGCCGGCAACTCGACGCCCTGGTGCTGCAAGGCGACGTAGATCAGGCCGCCGGAATTGATCACGTAATCGGGCGCGTAAAGAATCCCGCGAGCCTCCAGCAACTCGGCCACCTCGGGGCTGGCCAACTGGTTGTTGGCGGCGCCGGCCACCACCGCGCAATGCAAGTGCGCCACGCTGGCCTGATCGAGCACGCCTCCCAGGCCGCAAGGGGCGAAGATGTCGCAGGGCGTGGCGGCCAGCGCATCATGGCGCACCGCCTGGGCGTTCAACTGCTCGACCGCGAGCAAGACCCGACCGGGGTCCAGATCGCTGACCAGCAACTCGGCACCGGCCGCGGCCAATTGCTCGGCCAGGGCAAAACCCACCTGACCGAGGCCCTGCACGGCAATGCGCAGGCCCTGCAGATCCGCGCTGCCCAGGCGCGCCATGGCGCTGGCGCGAATCCCGGCAAACACGCCCATGGCGGTGTGCGGTGAAGGATTGCCGGCGCTGCGGGTGCTGGTGACGTGCTGGGTGTGCTGGGCGATGCAATCCATGTCCTCGGCCCTGGTGCCGCTGTCCACGGCGGTGATATAGCGGCCATTGAGGGTTTCGATAAACCGCCCGAAGGCTTCAAACAGGGCACCACGATTGGCCACATGGGCTGGGCGCAGGATCACCGCCTTGCCACCGCCAAAGGGCAGCCCGGCCAGCGCCGCCTTGTAACTCATGCTCTGGGCCAGGTGGGCGGCATCCAGCAAGGCGCTGCGGGTATCGGCATAGGTCAGGTAACGACAGCCGCCCAGGGCCGGGCCGAGCCGGGTGGAATGTATGGCAATGATGGCCTGCAGGCCCGTCGCCGAATCCTCGGTAACATGCAGCGCTTCAAGTCGGGTTGCCGCCATGATGTCGAACATAATGCCGCCCCCTGAGGCCAGTTACAGGGAGTATAGGCGGCGCCCCGCCCTCGCGAGGCGCCATGGCCGATGGGCCAGTTATTAGCGCGCGGCCTCGACCCGCGCGCCTGCCGTCAGGCCGGCGACGATCTTGTCGCTGTAGCGCACCACGACGAAGGGCACCGATTTTTCCTTGTAGTGCAGCAAGGGTTTCTCGATGTAATTCCAGGTGGTGGTCACCTGTTTGAGCCGCGCACTGATCAGCGGCTGAGCGGCGAAGCGCTGATCGAGCACCTGCAGTTGCTGGCGAAACTCAGCCGCCAGTGCATCCACGCTCTGTTCCAGATCACGCGCGCTATCGTAGATCGCCGAACCACCATCAAGACTGGCCGACTCGCGCACATAGCCGGCGGCAATTCGCTGCATCAGGATTGCCTGCTCCTGCAACGGGTCGCTGAGTTGCCCTTGGCGCGCCAACTTGTCGAGCAGATCGGCATAACCTGCGGTCAAGGCAATCGAGCTGGCCGAGAGATCGTTCTGGGTATGCAAATCAACATAGCCCTGGCTGATGATTTCGTTGGACTCGGCCAATGCACGCAGGCGCCGCGCTTCCACCTGCACACCTGCCACTTCGACATCCAACCCCAGGCCGGCACCCAACTCATCCATCTGCTCGACCTGCAGGGCAAAACTGCTGGCCGCCGCGTTCAACTGCTGGGCCACCGTGCTGGCGCCCTCCTCAATCGTCAGCAGATGAAACAGCGTCTGCATCTGATAGGCAGCCAGACGCTGGGCATTCAGGTTGACCAGCAGGCTTGAGGGTTCGGCGGCCTGCACGGGCGACTGCAATAAGCCCGCGCACAAGCCCACGACCCATACACAACGGCGCAACGGTAAATTCATCAGAGGTGCCCTCCAGGCGCGCAATAAAACTGGCGCCACGCTGTCACCCGCGACCCAACTGCGGAACTGGACGAAGGTTAGGTCAACGACTAAAAGCTAGGGTCTGCGCAGACCCGCATGGGGCCACGTCAGGCCTGCCTGAAGTCTGATCCGTGACGCTCCAACACCGCTCTAAAGCAAACCCACGCACGGCATGAAGCAGACACGACAAGGCCGGCAATATGCCGGCCTGGCGATCGTGCTCGGGAAGAATCAGCCGGCATACTTCTGCAGGTTGGCCATCATTTCCCGCATCGCTTCGAGGTTGTCCTGCGGATGGGCGGCGCCCTCGAAGTCGCCGATCTGCTGCCAGTGGGCCGCCACGTCTTCGGCCGCGAAACCGGCCCTGGGGTCGAAGCCGACACCCAGGCTGCGCTCCCAGCGCACCTTGCCGATCCAGCCGCCGCCGACCTCGAACAGCCCGCCGCTTTCATTGCAGCCGGCACTGCCCAGGTACACCACCAGCGGGCTGATCAGTTCCGGTTTGAGCTGCTCGAACACCTGCGGCGGGATCAACCCCTCGGTCATCCGCGTGGCGCCGGTGGGGGCGATGGCGTTGACCAGGATGTTGTTCTTGCGCCCCTCGATGGCCAGGGTGCGGGTCAGGCCATAAAGGCCGAGCTTGGCCATGCCGTAGTTGCTCTGACCGAAGTTGCCGTAGATGCCCGAGGTGGAGGCGGTGAAGATCACCCGACCAAAATTTTGCTCGCGCAGGTGTGGCCAGGCGGCGCGGGTGACCTTATAGGCGCCCTCGACATGCACCTTGTAGACCAGCTCCCAGTCGGCGTCTTCCATCTTGTGGAAGGTCTTGTCGCGCAGGATGCCGGCGTTGTTCACCAGCACATCGACGCGGCCGAAGCAGTCCAGGGCGTTCTGCACGATCTTCTCGCCGTCGGTCACCGAGTCATGGTTGGCCAGCGCCGTGCCACCGGCGGCCCGAATTTGCGCCACCACCTGGTCCGCGGCCGAGGCATTGGCGCCCTCGCCGTGGGTGCTGCCGCCCAGGTCGTTGACCACGACTTTGGCGCCATGCTGGGCGAACAGCAGGGCATGGGCGCGGCCCAAACCGCCACCGGCCCCGGTGACAATCACGACCTGGTCGTCAAAACGAATGGGCTTGCTCATGTATCAGGCTCCTGGCGGGAAGATTGGAGCCCGAGTGTCGGCCACTGTCGTCGTCGCCACAACAACCGTGGCCGGCGCTGAATACTGGCCAATAAGGCAGCCGGATCGGCCTGCAGTTAACCCGCAGCGCTCAGCCGACTGAGGTGGTTGTACAGGTGCAGCACATGGGCCTGGGCGTATTCGGCGTGGCTCAAGGCACCGTAGGCAAAGTGCGGTTGCAGGGCGCCGGTGTGCCTGGCAAAGCGGGCGAAGGCCGCCTGCAGGCGCTGCAACGCCAGGGCCGGATCGGCCGGTGCAGTGATGGCCGGCGCGCCGGGAATGGCCTCGGTCAGCGGATGACGCATGGCCCCACGGGCGGCAAACACGGCAAAGGCCGCCGGGCCGACGGAGCTGCGAAACCAGGCCGGCTTCAGTTGCGGGTAGCCATCCAGGGAGAAGTCGATGCTCTGCGCGCAATGGTTGAACACCTCGGCCGGGCTCCAGCCGGCGCGGCTCACCAGCGCCTGCTGGCTGAGCTGCAGCAGCAACGCCTGCGCCGCCTCGATGCTCAACGCCGCCGGCGCCGGGCCGCTGGGCAAGACCCAATAGCCGGCACCCAGGGCGGCAATCCCGGTCAAAGCGCCAAGCTTAAGAAATTTGCGTCGTTGCATGCAGCGCTCCAGAGGGGTTCACAATGCTCGTTCAACGCCGCGCCGCACGGCATCTGCCGCGGCGCCCATCATCCGCTCAGCCGCGCAACGCCTGCACCAGTGCGCCCAGCCAAGGCTCGGCAGCGGTCTCCGGACTGGCGGTTTCGCTGGCGTCCAGGCGCAGCATCGGCAACACCTCGCGGATGCCCAGCTCGGCATACAGCTCGCGTACCATCTCGCCGCCGCCGCAGAAGGTGTCGCCATAGCTGGAATCACCCAGGGCCAGCACCGCCCCCGGCAAGCCCTGCCAGGCCGGCAGATGATCGCGAATGGCGTAATACAGCGGCTGCAGATTGTCGGGCAACTCGCCCATGCCGGTGGTTGAGGTCACCAGCAAAAACGCCTCGGGGGCAAAGGCCAGCACGTCGGCCAACTGCGCACGCGGGTTGTGCCAGGCCTCAAAACCTGCCGCCTGCAGCAACTGCTGGGCATGCCGGGCCACCTCTTCGGCGGTGCCGTAGACCGACCCGGAAAGAATCGCGACTTTCATCAAAGCTCCTGAAACATACGGAAATCCTCGGGTATTATGCCGCAAGTAGACAGCCCTCCCGATGTTTTAGAATGCCTCCCAACTGCATTGCGGATACCGCCATGATCAACGCCAAACTGCTGCAAATGGTGATCAACGCCTCGAATGACGGCATCGTCGTCGCCGAGCAAGAAGGTGAGGACAATATCCTTATCTATGCCAATCCGGCATTCGAGCGTCTGACCGGCTACCAGGCGCAAGACATCCTCTATCAGGACTGTCGCTTTCTGCAGGCCAACGACCGCCAGCAAGAAGGCCTCGAGGTGATCCGCGACGCCGTGCTGCACAATCGCCCGTGTCGGCAGATCATCCGCAACTACCGCAAGGACGGCAGCCTGTTCTGGAACGAACTGTCGATCACCCCGGTATTCAACGAAGCCGACCAGCTGACCTACTTCATCGGCATCCAGAAGGACGCCACCGCCGAGGTCGAGGCCAACCAGCGGGTTCGCCAACTGGAACAGGAAGTGGCCCAACTGCGCGCCGAACTGGCCAGGCTGAACGGCTGAACCAAGGATCTGTTGCAGGGTCTGATAGTTGCATGGGATAAGTCCATGCAACTTGCGCCAGACCTGCCCAATGCCGAAAAAGACCCTGCTAAGCCGCGACGAACTGGACTATATCCAGCAACTGCTCGGCAACTCACTGTCCAGCACCATACTCCCGGCGCAAAGCTTTCGGGTGGATGGTGGCGCGGCCGCCAACAACATCCTCGCCGGCCTCGGCCGACACGCCCAGTTGCACCTGGAGGCCCAGTTTGCCGACCAGTGCCTGCGTTTTCCGCTGCAACTGGTGGAAGACGAATTTCACGCCCTGCACCTTGAGCTGGGCGCGCCGAGCATCTTCCAGTTGGGCGAAGTGCAGCGCCCGTGGCGCCTGATTCTGGTGCAGCCGCTGACCCTGCTGCACGCAAACGGACAGCCCAGCGAGCTGCACATCCAGCAGCTCTCCCCGGCCGGCGCGCTGATCGAGACACTTGGCGCACCGGCGCCTGCGCAGTTCAACCTGTGGCTGCCGCTGCCTGGCCAGGAGCCCATCGAACTGCATGGCCGTCGCGTGCGCTGCCTTTCCAGCCAACTGAGTGCCTTTCGGCTCGAGCCCCTGTCCAACAGCCAAAGCGAGCGCCTGCGCCACTTCATCTTCCAGCAGCACCGCCTGCAGCATCCGCAACTGCAGCAACACTGCGCCTGACCCAGGCAAAAAAATCCGCTAGCCAAACGTGGGGGCTAGCGGATGGCGCTAGAGGGCAAATCAGGCCGCGAATTCATCCTCGTTGAAAGCCATCAGGCTGGCCTTGCCGGCCAACACTTCAGCCAGCAAACCATCGGTTTCAGTCAGCACACGGGCGACATAGACGTCCGCCGATTTCAGCTTGGCGCCATAGAACGCCGTTTCGCTGCTGCCCGCCGCCAGTTGCTCGCTGGCCACCTGGGCCATCCGCGACCAGAACCAGGCCAGGCTGGTCAGGGCGAACAGGCGCAGATACGGCGTGGCAGCGGCGCCGGCTTGCTCGGCATCCTTCATCCCTTCGCTGGCGATCCATAACGTGGCTTTCTGCAACTGCTGCAGTGCTTTAGCCACCGCGGCCGCATGGGGCGCCTGGGGATTGGCCTGCAACCAGCCATTGAGCAGGGCGAAGTAACTGCGCACCGCACGACCACCGCCCAGGGCCAGCTTGCGCCCGACCAGGTCCAGCCCTTGAATACCGTTGGTGCCTTCGTAGATCCGCGTAATGCGCGCATCACGCACCAGTTGTTCGATGCCCCAGTCCTGGGTGTAGCCGGAGCCACCGAGCACCTGCAGGCCATCGTTGGCGCAGTTGAAGCCCTCATCGGTGAGGAACGCCTTGACCACCGGAGTCAGCAATTGCACCAGGTCATCGGCCTGCTCGCGCACCTGAGCATCCGGGTGGCTGTGCGCTACGTCCAGGTGCAGGCCGGTGAAGTAGGCCAGCGCACGGCAGCCTTCGATCATCACTTTCTGGCGCAGCAAGTTGCGCCGCACATCGGGGTGTACCAGGATCGAGTCAGCCGGTTTTTCCGGCGACTTCGGCCCCAGCAGGGAGCGGCTTTGCAGGCGCTCTTTAGCAAACCCGAGACTGATCTGATAAGCGCTCTCGGCAATCCCCAAGCCCTGCATGCCGACCATCAGACGGGCCGAGTTCATCATGGTGAACATGCACTTCAGGCCCTTGTTGGCCTCGCCGATCAGCCAGCCCTGGGCACCTTCGAAGTTCATCACACAGGTGGCAGAACCCTTAATCCCCATCTTGTGTTCCAGGCCACCGCAGAACGCCGGGTTGCGGCTGCCGTCGGCGAGGAACTTGGGCACCAGAAACAGGGAAATGCCCTTCACGCTGTCCGGCGCATCCGGCAGTTTGGCCAGCACCAAATGGAGGATGTTATCGACCAGGTCGTGCTCACCACCGGTGATCCAGATCTTGGTGCCGGTTACGGCATAGCTGCCGTCGGTCTGGGGCACGGCACGGGTACGGATCAGGCCCAGGTCGGTGCCGCACTGCGGCTCGGTCAGGCACATGGTGCCGGTCCACTCGCCGCTGATCAGCTTGGCCAGGTACTGCTCCTGCAACTCACGGCTGCCGTGCTCGGTCAGCGCATTAATGGCGCCATGGGTGAGGCCCGGATACATGCCCAGGGACAGGTTGGCCGAGCAGATCATCTCTTCAACCAACATGTTCAGCACATGGGGCAAGCCTTGACCGCCAAACTCGGGGCTGCAGGCCAGCGCCGTCCAGCCGCCCTCGGCAAATTGCTTGTACGCCTGCTTAAAGCCCTGCGGCACGGTCACCGCCTTGGTCTGCGGATCGTACTGGCAGCCTTGCTGATCACCAGGACCATTCAGCGGAGCGAGAACGTTTTCGGCGAGCTTGGCTGCTTCTTCCAAAATTGCATCGGCCAGATCGCTGCTGAACTCGCCTTGGTCCGGCAAGTCTTGCAGCACCAGGGAGGCACCCAGTACCTCATCAAAGACAAAGCGCATGTCACGCAGCGGAGCACGGTATGCCGGCATGGGAATCTCCTGAAGCTGTACAAGAAAATAATTTGTACAGCTTTTGTATAGATTAATTCCGCCATTGGCAAGTCTTTATTCCAGCCACGGACAGCGCGCCGCCGCTCGCCCAAGCCGCAAGCCCAAGGCTGAAAAAAGCCCGTGCGCGCGCCTGCCGGGCCCGGCAAGCATCAAACAATAAGAAGAGGTAAATGCAGACGAGGCGCCGAACGGCGCCGCTGGACTCAGGTGTCCATATGCCCATTGAGCAGCTGCAGCAGGCGTCGCGACAGGCTGCGGGCATCATTGCCCAGGCAGGCAATGGGCGAGCCGGCCAATTGTTCGCTGGCCAGCTCGGCGGCTTCACCGGCCAGGGCCAGGGGGCAATCGACGGTCAAGGCCAGGCGCTGCAACTGGCGGGCGAGATCAGCCGCCGGTGGATGATTGGAGAACAGCACCAGCAACTGCGGCTGGGTTTTCTCGCAGACCAGGGTCAGCTCCTCCAGCGGCTGGCCGAATGGCAGCACCGTCAGCGTCACCTCGGCATGGCTCAGCAGCACGCCGGCCACCAGCAACTCCAGCTCATGGCACTGCCCCGGCAGCGCGCTCAGGAGCACCCGCTCACTGCCGCCCGAGCGCGCCAACTGTAGGCGCTGCAGGGCGCGGCCACGGAGAAAACTGTCGAGCAGCAACCATTCACTGGTCTGGCCGAACTCGCGCTGGCGCTGCAGCAACTGCTGCCACAACGGCAGCAGAATGTCCTGGAACACCACGGCCAATGGATAGCTGGAGAATACCTGGCCATACACTTGCTCCAGACGCGCCTCATCGAAGTGACTCAGGGCGCCCTGTATCTGCTGCTGCCATTCCCCCCACTCCCCGAGCACGGCATCTGCCGGCGCCGGCTCGACCAGCCCACGCTGGCTGTCGTTGCGCTGGAGGATCTTGCCGACCTTGCTGACTGCCACCCCGCGCTCCAGCCAAGACAGAATGCTGCGTACCGCATCGATATTGGCCTGGGAGTACAGGCGATGACCGCTGTCGGTGCGGGTCGGCTGGATCAGCCCGTAACGTCGCTCCCAGGCGCGCAGGGTGACCGGATTGACCCCGGTCAGGCGCGACACTTCACGAATGGGAAACAGCTCCTCCTGAGTCAGAGCCGCCGTGGCAAGGGCTGAAGCAGCAGCAAGTTCGGTCATGGTGGACATCGCTCAGGGGTCGTGGCCGGCATTGTACAACTAGGAAGCAAGCGCATACATTGTACAAGACCTATACAAAAAGGACAGCCTTCATGCAAGCCCATTGGCCACTGACCCTCTATTACGACGGCGACTGCCCGCTGTGTGCCCGCGAGATTGCCTGGCTCAGACGCAGGGCCAAGCCCGCCCGGCTGCAACTGCGCGACATTCGCGCCGCCGACTTTGCCCCAGACGCCATCGGTTGCAGCCTGCAGCAGTTGCAAGACCTGCTGCACGGGCGCTTTGCCGACGGCCACTGGGTCACCGGGCTGGACGCCACCTACTGGAGCTGGACCGCCGCCGGCCACACCTGGCTGGCCCGCCCCTTGGGCTGGCGCTGGCTGCGCCCGACATTGAACAGCCTGTACCGGCTGTTCTGCCGACTGCGTCCGGGTCTGACCTGGCTGCCCCATCCAGACGGTGCCCGGCGCTGCCAGGGCGAGCGGTGCAAAATCGACAAAAAGCAAACATAAATTGTACAAAATTAAATAAATCGTACAACTTGATCACATCCAAAAAACTCTAAAACCTGCGTAAAGCCCAGTATTTACGCCGCCAACAGCCCTCGACAAGCCTTGCCCACACGGCACGCATGGTTGTACAAGATCAAACCTTGGTATAGGTTTAGCTCAACGGCGCACCTCAACCCATGTGCGCCTCCACCCTTGTCACAGGACCACCATGGGCCAGTCATCCGCACCGATTCTGCTTACCGGAGCCAGCCAACGCATCGGCCTGCACTGCGCCTTGCGCCTGCTCGATGATGGTCAGCCGGTGATCGTCAGCTACCGCAGCGAGCGTCCCGGCCTGGCCGAACTGCGCAGGCGCGGCGCCGTGACCCTGCACGCCGATTTCGCCAGCGAGGCCGGGATCATGGCCTTTATCGAGGCCCTGCATGGACACACCGCCAGCCTGCGCGGCATCGTCCACAACGCTTCGCAGTGGCTGGGCGAAACACCGGGGCAGGAAGCGGCGGTGTTCCAGCAACTGTTCAACGTCCACATGCTCGCGCCCTACCTGATCAACCTGCACTGCGCCGAACTGCTGCGGCGCTCGACGCCGGCCGACATCATCCATATCAGCGACGACGTGACCCGCAAAGGCAGCAGCCAGCATCTGGCCTACAGCGCCAGCAAGGCCGGCCTGGACAACCTGACCCTGTCGTTTGCCGCCCGTTTTGCCCCACAGATCAAGGTCAACGGGATTGCCCCGGCCCTGGTCCTGTTCAACCCCAGCGACTCAGCCGAATACCGCGCCAAAGCCCTGGGCAAATCCGCCCTGGGCATCGAACCCGGCGCCGAGGTGATCTACCAGAGCCTGCGCTACCTGCTCGACAACCCTTACCTGACCGGCACCACCCTGACCGTCAACGGCGGTCGCCACCTCAAATAAGGTGCATGCCGAGGAGATTCTGATGAACCCACTACTGCTGCCCAACCATTACCGCGAAATCCTCCTTGGCCTGGGCGAAAACCCCGAGCGCGAAGGCCTGCTGGATACGCCCAAGCGCGCCGCCAAAGCCATGCAGTACCTCTGCCATGGCTACCAGCAAAACCTCGACGAGATCGTCAACGGCGCCCTGTTCGCCTCCGACAACGACGAGATGGTGATCGTCAAGAACATCGAGCTGTACTCGCTGTGCGAACACCACCTGCTGCCGTTTATCGGCAAGGCCCATGTCGCCTACATCCCCACCGGCAAGGTGCTGGGGCTGTCCAAGGTGGCGCGCATCGTCGATATGTATGCGCGGCGCCTGCAAATCCAGGAGAACCTCACCCGGCAGATCGCCGAGGCCATCCAGAGCGTCACCGGGGCCGCCGGCGTGGCCGTGGTCATCGAGGCCCAGCACATGTGCATGATGATGCGCGGGGTAGAGAAGCAGAACTCGTCGATGAACACCTCGGTGATGCTCGGCGCCTTCCGCGAATCCTGTAATACTCGGCTGGAATTTCTGCAACTGATCGGACGGAGCAACTGAACATGCCCAGACTGGAGCCAGGCATGGCGCGTATCCGGGTCAAGGACCTGAGCGTACGCACCTTTATCGGCATCAAGGAGGACGAGATCCTCAACAAGCAGGACGTGCTGATCAACCTGACCATCCTCTACCCGGCCAACGATGCGGTGGCGGGCAACGACATCGACCACGCCCTGAACTACCGCACCATCACCAAGGCCATCATCCAGCACGTCGAAGGCAACCGCTTTGCCCTGCTGGAGCGCCTGACCCAGGAGTTGCTCGACCTGGTCATGGCCCACCCCTCGGTGCGCTACGCCGAAGTGGAAGTGGACAAACCCCACGCCCTGCGTTTTGCCCAATCGGTGTCCATCACCCTCGCCGGCCACCGCTAACAGGCCTGCTAGCCGATTGCCGCAGGCCGGCGAGGCTTCTATCATCCGCGCCCTCCGCCACCGCCGATCAAGAGCCCACCATGACCGAGCAAGAACGCCTGCAACTCGACGCCGCCGCCTTTCGCCAACTGGTGCAACACCTGCGCTCGCGCCCCGACGCACAGAATATCGAGCTGATGAACCTGGCCGGCTTCTGCCGCAACTGCCTGGCCAAATGGTTCAAGGCCGCGGCCGACGACCTGAATATTGAGGTCAGCGCCGACCAGGCCCGCGAAGAGATCTACGGCATGCCCTACAGCGAGTGGAAGGCCAAATACCAGAAGGAGGCCAGCGCCGAGCAGCAGGCCACCTTTGCCAAGGTCCACAAGCCATGAGCGCCCTGAGCACCTTGCGCCAGCAACTGCGCAGCGGCCAGCACCTGTTCAGCCAGACCCTGGCGTTTATCGCCGAGCATTACCAATACAGCCCGAGCAGCTTCAGCAACGGCCAGGTGGAGAATGCCGCCGGGCACAATGAAGGCTCCTGCAAGACCCTCGCCCTGGCCCTGCTGGAAGGCTTCAGCGACGAAGAAGCCCTGCTCGCCTTCGGCGAACACTACCGCGACGTGCTGGCCAGCCCGGACGGCCACGACCACGCCAATATCCGCGCCCTGCAGAGCCACGGCCTGGGCGGCGTGCGTTTCAGCCAGCAGGCCCTGCAGCGCAACGCCAGAACCTGACCGCAGTGGCAAAAACTTGCGCAACTGTCGGCAAAGGCTGACAGACGTCCGCTCGCCGAGCGCCTATCCTGCGCCCTGCCCGGCCCAACAGGCGGGGCCAGGATCATGGCCAAGGACAAGGAGTCGCACGGATGCAGCACAACCTGGTTTGGAAACCCTGGCACAACCCCGGTGTCGAAAGCCTGCGTCTGGACCGCGACAGCAATGGCATCAACGCCAGCAGCCACCTGCTGCAAAGCCTCAAGGGGCGCAGCATCGCCGCCACCTATGTGCTCAACTGCGACCCGCGCTGGCGCTTTCGCCGCCTGTGGCTGAAGGTCGATGAGCAAGGGGCAAAAAGCCTTACCCTGCAGCGCGACATCCGTGGCCGCTGGTTCCTCGATGGCCAGTTGCGTCCCGACCTCGACGCCTGCCAACAAGTGATGATCGGCGCCTCGCCCTTCACCCACACCCCCGCCCTGCAACGCTGCGCCCTGGAAACCGGGCAAAGCGAGCAACTGCAAGTGGCGCATATCGACCTGCTAAGCCTGCAAATAGAGGCCCGCAGCCTGCACTATCACTGCCTGCGCCAATCGCCCAAGCAAAGCACCTACCGCTGCAAGGCCCAAGGCCAGCCCAGCCACGAACTGACCGTCGACGGCGACGCCCTGCTGATGAAGGCCAACGATGCATTCATCCGCCTGAGCGCCCACAACCTGTCACTCAATACCTGGGTATAAACCTGCAACAGGTGCGCCACCGATAAGGGACAGGAGCCTTGCTATAATCGCCAGACCTCCTTCCCCCAGCGAAGCCAACCGGCATGACCTTACGCAAGCGCCTGTTTTGGTTATTTGTGCCGCTGTTGCTGCTGACCCTGCTCAGTGCCTTCTGGCTATCGGAGCGCATTCTCCTCAGCCGCTTCGACAGCCAGGACCGCGCGCTCCTGCTGCATGACGCCGAGCGCCTGCGCAGCGCCCTGGACTACATGCTGAAAAACAACCTCAACCTGCTCAGCACCTATTCCGGCTGGGACGACAGCTACGAGTTCATGCTCGGCAACCGCCCCGATTTCGTGCGCAGCAACCTCGACGAGCAATCCCTGGCTCAGCTCAATTTCGACTTCATGGTCTACCTGGACAAGCGCCAGCAAGTGGTCAGCGAGCAGTGGCTACCGCCGGATCTGAGCGAAATGCTCGGCAGCGCCCAGCAACGCCCCAGCGACTACCAAAGCCTGCGCCAGGACATCCTGCGGCTCGGTCGCCGGCTGATCCAGCTAGACCAGATCAGCCCCGGCGAACTGGGTCGCGGGCAATTGTTGCTGGTACAAGGCACGCCCCTGCTGCTGGTGGTCAGCCCGATCAGCAACAACCAAAACACCGTCCCCACCGTCGGCACTATCATTGCCGGGCATTTCCTCGACCGCGAGCGCTTCAAGAGCCTGCAACAACTGGTGGACGGCCAACTGCGCCTGGCAGCCCACCCACCGGACAGCAGCCAGTGGCAGCCACTGCCGGCCCAGCCAGACAGCCTCAGCCAACTGTCCATCGG
>DAITLT010000010.1:2911-6735 GCA_036835505.1 Pseudomonas sp. | reverse complement strand
AACAGGTTGAGCTGGCACTGGCCAATGAGCTGGGCGAGCCGGCCCTGACCCTGCACATCGACAAAGACCGCCGGCTCTATCAACAGGGCCAGCAAGCCATCTGGTTTTTCCTGCTGCAAGCGGTTGCCGTGGCCAGCGGCGCGATCCTGGTGATTTACCTGTGCCTGGAGTTCTGGATTCTGCGCCGCCTGCACTATCTCCACCGTGAAGTGGCCAAGGTCGGCCCGGATAACCTGCTACCGCGCCTGGATGAACAGGGCAGCGATGAGTTTGGCCAACTGGCCCAGGCCCTTAACCGGATGTTCGAGCGCCTGGCACAAAGCGAGTCCCGCGACCAATTGATCCTCGACTCGATCAATGACGGCTTCTTCGAACTGGATCGCCGCGGCCGGATCACCACCCTCAACCGCGGCCTGGAGCAGATGCTCGGCTATAGCCGTGGCGAAATACTCGGCCACTCCTACACCGAGGTTCTGGCCGCCGAGGACATCCCGCGCACCCTCGCCCTGCTCACCCGCATCCAGCAAGACAGCACCGACAACCAGTTTGCCGCCACCTTCAAGCGCCGCGACGGCAGTCTCGGTCACTTCGAAACCCGCCCGACCCTGTTTCACGACCGCCAGGGCCAGATTGCCGGCTGCCGCGGCATCCTGCGCGACACCAGCGAGCAAATGGCCTACCAGAACAAGCTGATCGACATGGCCTATCGCGACCCGCTGACCAACCTGGGCAACCGCAAGGCCTTCAGCGAGGAGCTGCAACGCAGCCTGGAACTGATGCAACGCCAGGAGCGTTCATTGGCGTTGCTGTATATCGACCTCGACCGCTTCAAGCAGGTCAACGACCAGTACGGCCATGATATTGGCGACGCCCTGCTGATCTCCATCGCCCAGCGCCTGCAAGGCAGCCTGCGCCAGCCCGACCAGGTGTACCGCCTGGGCGGCGACGAGTTCACCGTATTGCTCACCAATGCCGACGCGGAGTCGGCGCTGAAACTCGCCGAGCGCCTGCTCAGCAGCCTGGGCCAGCCGTTTATCGATGAGCGCCTGGTGATCGATTTTGTTACGCCAAGTATCGGCATCGCCCTCTACCCACAGCACGCCAGACAAGCGGAAAGCCTGATCAAGGCGGCCGACATCGCCATGTACGAGGCCAAGCAGCAACGCAACCGCGCCTGCCTGTACAGCCCGCCGACGCTTCCGTCGCCGCCGCAAAGTCGTTAAGGTCGGCGCACCGCAACCTCGGAAAGCCACCCATGCCCACTCCCGCACTGTCCGGCCCGCAATACCTGCGCGAAGGCCTGAAGCTGGTGCTCAGCCCCGGCCTGCGCCTGTTCGTGCTGCTGCCCCTGGCCATCAACCTGATTCTCTTCGTCGCCCTGATCGGCTTCGCCGTCGACCAGTTCAGCGGCTGGCTCGCCAGCCTGATGGGCAGCCTGCCGAGCTGGCTGAGCTTTCTCGACTTCCTGCTCTGGCCGCTGTTCGTCATCCTCCTGCTGCTGATGGTGTTCTTCACCTTCACCCTGCTGGCCAACATCATTGCCGCGCCCTTCAACGGCTTTCTCGCGGAAAAGGTCGAGGTGGTGGTGCGCGGCGCAGACAACTTCCCGCCATTTAGCTGGGCCGAGTTGCTGGCCATGGTGCCGCGCACTCTCAAGCGCGAGCTGCGCAAGCTCAGCTACTTCCTACCGCGCGCCATCGGCCTGCTGCTGCTCTCGCTGATCCCCGGCCTGAACCTGATTGCCACCCCGCTGTGGCTGCTGTTCGGGGTGTGGATGATGGCCGTGCAGTACATCGACTACCCCTGCGACAACCACAAGGTCAGCTGGGACGACATGCTCGCCTGGCTGCGGGCCAAGCGCTGGCAGAGCCTGGGGTTTGGCGGCAGCACCTATCTGGCGCTGCTGATTCCCTTCGTCAACATCCTGATGATGCCCGCCGCGGTGGCCGGCGCCACGCTGTTCTGGGTGCGCGAAGACGGCGCCGCCGGCGTCACAATTTCGCCACGCTAATGTCATAGTCGCTACATGGTGACAGTCGAGACTGGCACCATGAGCACAGCCCCCCTATTAATCGCCCTGATCAGCGAAACCGCCCCGCCCATCGTCAACCAGCCCGCGCAGAACCTGCCCCACCTGTGCGCCGGCCTGAGCGCGCGCGGCCATCACTTGCAACTGGTGCGCCCGCGCCAGGCGGATGATCGCGACCGCCCCAGCGATGAGCGTCTGTTGTTGACCCGCGGCTGGATGCTGCCCGGCTTGCCGGGCTGGCAATGGGGCGTGTCGCTACAGGCCAAACTGCAACGCCATTGGCGCCGCCAGCGCCCGGATGTGCTGTATATCGCCAGCCCCGGCCCGCTCGGCCTGGCGGCCTTGCGCGTGGGAACACAGCTGAACATCCCCGTGGTCAGTTGCCTGACCAGCCCCACCGACAGCTTCCCGCCCAGCCACCTGCTGGCGCCCTTCAATCACCTGCTGCAGCGCTACCTGCGCTGGTTCCACAACCACGCCCAGCTCACCCTGGTGCCCACCAGCAACCAGTTGCAGGCCTTGCAACGCAACGGCTTTGCCCATCTGCAATTGCTCACCGACGGCGTCGACAGCCAACTGTTCCATCCTCGTCAGCGCAGCCAGGCATTGCGCAGCGCCTGGGGCCTTGGCGAAACCGATATTGCCGTGCTCTGCCGTACACCGGGCAACGCGCAACAGCTCGAACTGCTCCAGCACAGCTGGCAGGCGCTAAAAAGCCGTTACCCGCGCCGCCCGATGCGTCTGCTGGTGCTCGACGCCAACCCCGCCACGGCCACAGCACTCACCGACGCCTACCTGATTGAGGCCGGCCACGGCGCAATCCTGGCCAGCCATTACGCCTCGGCGGATGTGTTTTTGCTGATCGAGGATGACCAGCGTTTACTCCTGGAAACCCTAGCCTCGGGCCTGGGCGTGGTGGCCTTCGACCAGGGCGCCGCCGCCCAGCACCTGCGCCACGGGCATAACGGCGCCCTGGCCATCAGTGAAAACCCTGAGAGTTTCAGCGCGGCCGCGCTGTGGCTGCTGGAAGAGCCAGAAACCCTGCGGCGCATCCGCCTCAATGCGCGCCAGCACGCCAGCCGGCAAAGCTGGGCGAGCATCAGTCAACGCCTGGAAACCCACCTGTGCAATGCCTGCCAACGGCAGGCATAAGCCCATCAAACAGACCGTCGAAAAAGCCACTATTGCCAAACGGCCCGCTTAGGCAAATGCCTTGGGCGCGGCCGCATAGGCCAGGCTGAGGGCGCCGCGACCAATGTTGATCGCCCCGGTGGCGCTCAACATGGCCAGGTGCAACGCCACCCCATGGGCCTGACACGCCTGCTCCAACTCGGCAAAGCCCGGCAAATCGCGCACCAGCGACAAGTCGCCGGCATAACTCAGGCACAGGTGCGGGGCCAGCAACTCAGCGCCCTGGACCCGCTCGACAACATGGGCAAACAGCTTGTGCGCCGCCTTGTCGAAGCTCGGCGCCAGCGCCACCGGCTTGTCATCGCCGCTTTGGATGCTGAGCACCGGTTTCACATCGAGCAGCGAGCCCAAGCCCAATGCCGCACCGCGCACCTTATCCAGCAAGCCGCTGCGATCGCCCTTCTGAAAGCCGCGCTGACGCAGGTGGGCAAGGTCGTCGGCGACAATAAAGGTACAGGTCTGCAGGGCCAGTTGCTCCAGGCGAGCACGCACGGCATTCGGGTGCGCGCCCTCGGCAATCAGGCGCATGCCCTCGGCCGCCAGCACCGCCACACCGGCAAACACACTCTTACTGTCGATCACCCGCATGGCGAACGGCCCACTC
>DAITLT010000010.1:0-2901 GCA_036835505.1 Pseudomonas sp. | reverse complement strand
GGCCTCGGCCCGCCGCGCCCGGTACTGCTGCAAGAGGCCAAAGGAGGCCTGGGTGGCATGCTCGAAGATCTGGCTGCGCTGGCTGGCCACGGTCAGGCACAGCAGATAGTCGAACTCGTTGACCAGCTCATCCAGCAACCACTGCTGCAGCTCCGGCACCGGCAATGGCTCGCTATGATCGAGGGCGCCGACCCTCGGCAAATACTGCTGATAGAACACCTGGGTGGCCTGCGCCTCGCGCTGATCGATCAGCCGCTGCTCCCCCACACGCAGCACGATGGGCAACACCCTAACCCTGTGTGCGCGCAGCCACGCCTCAGGTAAATCGCAGGTTGCATCGACCACCAGACCTACACGCATAACCCGCTCCCCGGCCGCTGTGACGGCAATTTTTTGTGATGCGCAGCACTGTGCCTGCAGCACCCGAGCACGTCAGCCCAACCGATTACGGGTTTATCCGGACAATAAAAAGCCCGCCAAATGGCGGGCTCCTGTACAGCGCAGCCGCTTACTGCTGCGGCTGGCCCGGCAGCGGTCGCAGGTTGACCTCAACGCGACGGTTCTGCGCGCGGCCATCGGCCGTGGCATTGCTGGCAATCGGCTGATCCGGGCCGGCGCCACGGGTCGACAGGCGCGAGCCATCCACCCCCTGGGCGGTCAAATAGGTGGCCACGCTCTGCGCCCGACGCTGCGACAGGTCCATGTTGTACTGGCGGCTGCCGGTGCTGTCGGTAAAGCCGACGATCTCGATGCTGTTCTGGTTGAACTGCTTGAACGAGCTGGCGAGGTTGTTCAGCGGCGCATAGAAGTTGCTGACGATTTCCGCCGAGTCGGTGGCGAAGGTGATATTGCCCGGCATGATCAGCTTGATCTGATCGCCCTGACGCTGCACCTCCACCCCCGTGCCCTGCATGCTCTGGCGCAACGCCGCTTCCTGCTTGTCGGCGTAGTAACCGTAACCGGCGCCACTGGCACCACCAATGGCCGCGCCAATCAACGCGCCCTTGCCGCGGTCATCATGGTTGATCAGGGCGCCAGCAGCCGCCCCCGCCAACGCCCCGAGGCCACCGTATGTGGCGGTCTTGTTGCTGCTCGGCGGCTGATTGTCATAGGGGTTCTGCGACGCGCAACCGGCCAGCAAAACAGCGGCGCTGGCAGCAAGCAACAGGCGACTGGGTTTAAACATCAATGCAACTCCTCAACATAGGGATCGGCCGTGCTCGGCCACATCAAATTAGAGCACAAGCCCCCAGGAAAATTCCGCGCTCAGGCCCGCACATACGGATTGCTGCGCATCTCATCGCCCAGGCGAGTGTCCGGGCCGTGGCCGGTGACCACCGTGGCGTCCTCATCCAGGGTGTACAGGCGCTGCTTGATCGAGCGCTCGATGGTCGGGTAATCACCGCCCCACAAATCGGTACGGCCGATGCCGCCACGGAACAAGGTGTCGCCGGCAATCAGCAACTTGGCCGCCGGGAACCAAAAGCTCATCGAGCCTGGCGTATGCCCCGGCGTGTGCAGCGCCACGCCACAGCCGCAATCCAGCGCCTGATCATCGCTCAGCCACTGATCCGGCGCCGGCACCGGGGTGTAGGGCACACCGAACATGCCGCACTGCATCTCCAGGTTGTCCCAGAGAAACTGGTCATCCTTGTGCAAATGCAGAGTCGCGCCGGTGCGCTCCTTCATCTGCCCGGAGGCGAGGAAGTGATCCAGGTGGGCGTGGGTGTGAATGATGCTCACCACCTTGAGGTCATGAGCCTCCAGGCGCGCCATGATCAGCTCAGGGTTGCCACCCGGATCAACCACGATGGCCTTCTTGGTCACGGGGTCGCCAATGATCGTGCAATTGCACTGCAAAGGCCCGACGGGGAAGGTTTCGCGGATTAGCGCAGACTGAGCAGCGGGCATACAGGCTCCAACAATTGAATGGCACAGGCGCGGCACGCCCGAATAATGCGCCAAGGGTGCCGCCAAGCGCATTTAGCTTCAATCCCCCCGTACACCCCACGCCACAATCCCAGCGCAAACAAGGTACATTTACGCCCATCGAGCACGCTCAGCAGTGCCGGCATGGCGCGACCAGGCCGGCTTGAAAGGGAATTGGGGTTATGGACAAAAAGTCGCTTTCCGAGCGGGACATCTGCAGCAAGTACATCGCCCCGGCCGTCCAGCAAGCGGGCTGGGACATGCACAAGCAGGTGCGCGAGGAAGTCAGCTTTACCAAGGGCCGCATCATCGTTCGCGGCAAGCTGCACAGCCGAGGCGAATCCCGCCGAGCCGACTTCATCCTTTATCACCAGGCCAACCTGCCCATCGCCGTGATCGAGGCGAAGGACAACAAGCACTCCATTGGCTCCGGCATGCAGCAGGCCCTGGGTTATGCCGAGGCGCTGGATGTGCCCTTCGTGTTCTCCAGCAATGGCGATGGTTTTCTGTTCCATGACCGCAGTTGCACCGGCGCGCAGGTCGAAACCGAACTGCACCTCGACCAGTTCCCCAGCCCGGCTGAACTCTGGCAGCGCTACTGCCAATGGAAGGGTCTGGATGACCAGGCCCAGCACAAGGTTGCAGCGCCCTACTACGATGACGGCTCCGGGCGCATGCCGCGTTACTATCAGATGAATGCCATCAACCGCACGGTCGAAGCCGTGGCACGCGGGCAGGATCGCGTGCTGCTGGTGATGGCCACCGGCACCGGCAAAACCTACACCGCCTTCCAGATCATCTGGCGGCTGTGGAAGTCCAAGCAGATGAAACGCATCCTGTTCCTCGCCGACCGCAACATCCTGGTCGATCAGACCAAGAACAACGACTTCAAGCCCTTCGGCCAGGCGATGACCAAAATCGCCAAACGCCAGATCGACACCTCCTACGAGATCTACCTGTCGCTCTATCAGG
>DAITLT010000009.1:16930-24217 GCA_036835505.1 Pseudomonas sp. | reverse complement strand
CCCGCTGCAACTGCTCGGCGGTGACCTTGCGCGTCAGCAGGGTGACGATATGCCGGGGCTTGCCCTGGGCACCGACCCAGTGCTGGTAATCGGCCTCGGCCACCGGGGTAAAACGCACCTGCTGATCCAGCTTGTAGGCGGTGAACAGCACATCCTTGAGCACCGAAGATGCCGCCTCGGTATCCGGAATTTCCACCAGGATGCCGAACGACAGAGTGTCATGGATGACCGCCTGGCCGATGTCGAGGATATTCACCCCACCCTGGGCCAGCACGCCGGTAATCGCGGCCGTCAGGCCGGGACGGTCTTCGCCGGTAATATTGATCAGGACGATTTCGCGCAAGGTAGGCTCCCGGCAGAGGAAAAGGTGCACATTCTAACCATTTTCCGCGGCCGCCGGGCATGCCGGGTGCTTTGCCCTCCCCCCTCGGCTCGCTATACTGCGCGGCACTTTCCTCAAGAAGAGCCGAGCCCCGTGAACCGGCCCGCATCCGTCAAACCCGATAACTTCTTCCTGCTGATCTTCCACGCCCTGCGCCAGCGGCGCGTGCCCCTGGCCCTGCGTATCGCCAGTCACAGTTTGCTGCTGGTGGCCCTGGCGCTGGTGATCTACGCCTGGGTGATGGGCATGCAGTTCAAGCAGGCCATGCAGCAGCAGGCCGACGCCCTGGGCCAGAGCCTGATCGTGCAGACGGCCGCCTCGGCCACCGAACTGCTGGTGTCCAACGACATCCTCAGCCTCAACATCCTGCTCAACAACCTGGAAAAAAACCCGCTGGTGGCCCATGCCGCCATCTACAGCGTCGACAACCGGATCCTCGCCGAGGCCGGCTCACGGCCCAAACAGAGCCTGCTGGGGGAAACCGAAGGGCTGTACTCGACACCGATCACCTTCCAGGAAGTGATCGCCGGGCACCTGCGCATCAGCCTCGACACCGAGCAATTCCAGCAGCCGATGACCATCAGCCTGCAGAGCATGGGCCTGCTCAGCCTGATTCTACTGGCCTTGACCATGTCCCTGTCGCTGCGCCTGGGCCGGCATATTTCCACCCCGCTGCTGCAGTTGCGCGTGTGGCTGCGTGACCCCGATGACCCGGCCCCCGGCGCCGGTCGCCAGGACGAAATCGGCGACCTGGCGCGCCAACTGCAAGCGCGCCTGCTGCCGATCAAGATCGAAACCCAGGCCACCCCGGCCTATCGCGATCGCGACGAGATCGAAGAAGACGAGCACGAGATCAGCTTCGACGACGAGGATGAGCACCCAGAGTTTGCCGTGCGCGACCTGCACGACCCGCAATTCGACAGCCGCGAGGCGCATCACGACGACTTCAGTGCCGCGTCGCTGGATGACGACGAAGACGACCCCTTTGCCGACCTGCGCGATCACGCCAGCGCCGCCGCGCCCTTGCCGCCGGTCGCCAAAACGCCGCGCCCCAGCGCCGTATTGGCCATGCAACTGGGTGCCCAGGAGCAATTACGCCGCCTGCCGCGCGCACGCCTGCTGGACCTGCTGCAACGCTACCGTGACTGCCTGGAGCAGGCCGCCAGCCTGTATCAGGGCCAGTTGCACACCCTCAGCGACGGCAGCAGCCTGATGCTGTTTCATCAGCGCGACAGCGGCGACGACTACCTGACCCATGCCATCTGCTGCGGTGAGCTGATGCGCGCCCTGGGCCACGCCCTGCAAATTCAGGTGGCCGACAGCGGCATTACCCTGCAATTGCAGTTCGGCCTGACCCTCGGCGAAGGCCTGGAAGACCTCAGCCAGGGTGAACTGCTGCTCAGCGACAGCGCCCAGGATGCCCTGGCCCTGTCCCAGCACAGCCGCAACCTGCTGCTGGTGGCGCGGCAGATTGGCGACGATCCGCTGCTGCGCCAGCGCGCGCGCATCCGCGCCATCGCCAGCCCGGAAGGGGCCAGCTGCGTGGAGCGCCTGCTCGATCCGTATCCGGCCCTGCTGGAGCGCCAACTGGCGCGCATGCACGACGCCAGCTCCCACGCCTGAGCCTTACTTAAAAGCGAAACACTTCCACCGCCCCCTGGGCCGGCGCCACAGGGGCGACCGGCGGTAACGGCGGCGTCTTACGCGCCGGGGCTGCGCGCTTGCTGGCCGGATTGGCCGCCACGGGCACCTTCAAGGCGGTCACCGCCGCACTCGCCAGTTGTTCGGCCAATTGCCGCAATAAATCACTCTGCGCCTGCACCTGACTGATCAGGCTGCCCTGGTGCGCCTGCTCCAACTGCAACAAACGGCTGCCCTGCAGTTGGCCGGCCTTGTCCAACAGGCGCCACTGCGCGTGCAGCACCGCCGGCATCTGCGGCCCGGAATCCAGGCGACTGATGCTGACCTGTACCTGCAAGTCGGCGTTCAGCCCAGGCCCGGCCGGGGCCAGGAGGATATTCGGCGTCTGCAGGCGTCCGGCCAGTTGGCGCAACAATAGCTGCGCCACATCCGCACTCAAACTGCCGGCCCACTGCCCATCAGGGCTGGCGCGCAGGCTGCCGTCCAACTGGCGCTGGAGCACCTCGCCGCGCTGCAGATAATCCGCCAGGGTCAGCGGGCCAAGCAGCACCAGGGCGCCCTCTGTCGCCTTCGGCAGCGCCGGCTGGCCGGCATCCAGTTGATACAACGGCGCTGGGGCCTGCAGGCTACAACCGGCCAAAACGGCACTTATCAACAGCACGGACAGGCTTCGCAACAGCATCATCGACCTCTTATCGCCGGAATACGGCGGCCCATCATCCGTCAATCTGCCGTCAGGCTCCAGCCGCGACCCACCGCACATCGGCCAAGGCCTGCCTGCCAGGCGTTTTGCCAGCATCGCCCGGCAGCCTGCGCTTTACTTGCAACACCACTGCACCAGTCCGGTCAGCACCCACCAAGGCGCGACCGGCTAATGGACCCAGCGTCAAGGCAGGGACTGCAATGATTGCCAACATCCCATGGGGGCGCCTCATCCATCTGCTCGTGCTGGGCCTGCTGCTGGGCCTGCAAGGGCGCCCGGCGCTGGCCGAGGCGCTGCCCGTAAGCTATCTGTGCCAAGGCCTCGAACAATTCAGCCAGTTGCTGGCCAGCCCGCAGCCCTGGCAACCCGCCCACGACGGCCTGGTGCCGAGCGAAGAGCACAACAGCCCCTGCTGGGTGCGCATCGAGCAACTGGCCATGGCCCCGGCAGACGCGCCCACCCATGGCCAGCCAGCCGCCTGGTTGTCGTTTGCCAACCTGCATGTACAACGGGTCGAGATCGAGCTGTTCAATGCCCACGGCCAGGCCCTCGGCAGCGCCCGGCGCCTGGGTTACAACCGCCAGGCCCTGGTCAGCGGCCAACGCGCCAGTTTTATCCCCAGCGCCGCGTGGCACCTGCCGTTGTACGCACGTATCAGCTTCAACCCGGCGATCCGCGCCATTCCCGGCCTGGCCC
The DNA here is from genome assembly GCA_036835505.1 of Pseudomonas sp. Taxonomy (GTDB): domain Bacteria; phylum Pseudomonadota; class Gammaproteobacteria; order Pseudomonadales; family Pseudomonadaceae; genus Aquipseudomonas. Next base: position 20,795 of record DAITLT010000009.1, on the reverse strand, counting down.
ATCAGGTTCAAGTCAGCCTGATCGAGCCCAGCAGCAGCCTGCAGGCCGAGCAGCGCAACGACCTGGGCAACCTGGCGATTGCCGCCCTGCTCGTCGCCAGCGCCCTGCTGGCAATCATGTTTGCCGGCGTACTGCGCGACCTCGATTACCTGATCTACGGCCTGTATGCCGGCGTCCAGGCGCTGACCGTGTTCGCCAAGAGCGGCCTGCCGTTCGCCCTGCCCACGGCGTCGCCACTGTGGCTCGACGTCTGGTCGCTGCAGTGCCTGGTCTCGGCCCTGTCGGCCCTGCTCAGCGTGCGCTTTGGCCGCTTCCTGCAGCACAGCCGGCGCACCGCCTGGCTGGCCGTAGCCGTGGCCGGCGGCTTTGTCCTGGCCATCCCGCTCGCCTACCTGGCCAGCGAGTGGGCCGCCGCGAGCATTTTCGTACTTCTGCCGCTGCACTTTGCCGTCCTGCTCTCCGGCAACTGGCGCGGCTGGCGCCAGGGCCAGCGCAATTGCGCCATCCTGCTGTTTGGCCTGCTGCCGATCAGCCTCTACTGGCTGACCTTCTTCGCCTACAACATCATCCTCAAACAACCCATGCCCAGCGCCCTGGCGATCGGCTCGGTGTTCGATGTGGTGCGCACCCTGGCCCTGCCTGCGGCCTTTTGCTACGGCCTGGTCGAGCAAACCCTCAAGCTGCAGCAAAAAACCACCCAACAGGCCCGCCACGACAGCCTGACCCAGCTGTACAGCCGCGAAGGCCTGCGCCACTACGGCCAGGGCCTGATCGACAAGGGCCGCCAGCCCAGCGTGTTGATGCTCAATATCGAGCGTTTCAAGGCCATCAATGAAACCCTGGGCATGGCCCTCGGCGACCAGATTCTGATCGAGACCGGCCGCCGCCTGCGCAGCCTCTCGCGCCAGCACCCCGGTGCGCGGGTCGGACGCATGCACGCCGACCAATTCTGCATGCTCTACCCCAGGGCCGAGCGCCTCGAGCACCTGCGCCAGCAGATCAACCAGAGCTTCAGCCGGCCCACCGAGGTCGACGGGCAGACCGTGGACATCGCCCTCACCGGCGGCATCGCCCTGCCCGCCGAGCCCCGCCAGGACATGACCCACCTGTTGCGCAACGCCGAGATAGCCCTGGATGCGGCGCGCAGCGAGCACCGCACCTGGGTCGAATACCACCCCGAGCTGGAAAGCAGCCAGCGCGCCGACCTCAGCCTGCTCTCCGAACTCAAGCGTGCGGTAGAGCAGGATGAGCTGCGCCTGTACCTGCAGCCCAAGGTGCGCCTGCAGGACGGCCACATCGGCAGTGCCGAGGCCCTGGTGCGCTGGTATCACCCCAAGCGCGGGATAATTCCGCCCGGTGACTTCGTGCCCTTTGCGGAAAAAACCGGGCGCATCACCCTGCTCACCCACTGGATGCTCAGCGAGGCCATGCGCCTGACCAGCCTGTGGCGCCGGCAGCAGCGGCCGCTGCAGATTTCGGTCAACCTGTCGGCCTTCGACCTCGGCGACCAGCACTTCGTCGCCACCATCTGCCGCCTGCTCAGCGAGAGCGACGCCGACCCTGCCGACATCCGCCTGGAAGTCACCGAGAGCGCCGCCATGCGTGATCCCGACGCTGCCCTGGCGGTGATGAATGCCCTGCACCAGGCCGGCTTCTCGCTGTCTATCGACGACTTCGGCACCGGCTATTCCTCCCTTGCCTACCTGCAGAAAATGCCCGCCGAAGAATTGAAGATCGACCGCTCGTTTATCCGCCATGTCCGCCCCGGCAGCGAGGCCGCGGCGCTGCTCGAATCGACCATCAGCCTCGGCCACCGCCTGGGCCTGAGCCTGGTCGGCGAAGGCGCCGAAACCGCCGAGGAATGGGCCATGCTCAGCGACCTGGGCTGCGACTACGCACAGGGCTGGTTCGCGGCCAAGCCGATGCCGGCCAGCGACTTTTTCCTCTGGTGGCAGCTAAACTCGCCGTTTCGCGCCCCGCTGGCGACACCGCCCAACCAGGCCGCCGACAGCACCGCGCACGCCAGCCCATCAACCTGAACACGGAGGTCAGCCCCATGCAGTGGCTTGCACAGGATGTAGAACAGTTAATTAGCGCCTGCCAGGCTGCAGATGCGCCCTATTGCCCCGACGTGGTGGTGGTCGGCTCCGGCTATGGCGGTGCGGTGGCGGCCCTGCGCTTTGCCGAACACGGCCAGAGCGTGGCCCTGCTGGAGCGCGGCAACGAGTACCTGGCCGGCGAGTTCCCCAGCGACCTCAGCCAGGCCGGCGGCTTTATCCGCGCCGAACTGCACGCCAGCCAGGGCGCCAACGCCAGCGGCAATGAAGACGCGCTGTTCGACTTTCGCCTCGGCCAGCGCGCCGCCGCCCTGGTCGGCAATGGCCTGGGCGGTGGCAGCCTGATCAACGCCGCCGTGGCGCTGCGCCCCGACCCACGGGTGTTTAGCCAGGCGCCCTGGCCCCTGGCGCTGCGCCAGGCCGACCTCGACGCCGACTATCAGCGCGCCCGCCAGGGCCTGCAGATCCAGACGCCGGCCGCCCAGGCCGTCGGCAGCGCCTGCGTGCCGCAACGCACGGCCAAATACCAGCGCCTGCACGAAATCGCCCGCGTTGCCGCCACCGAATGGGCCACCCCGCAGCTCAAGGTCAGCTGCGAGGATGTGCCGCTGGCCATCGAGTTCGCCGCCGCCCCCTCCCAGGCCCAGGGCCCGCGCAACGCCTGCGTGGGCTGCGGCAACTGCGTCAGCGGCTGCAACCACCAGGCCAAGCTGAGCCTGGACAAGACTTACCTGCCGCGCGCCTGCCAGGCCGGCGCGCGGCTGTTCACCCAGGTCAGCGTGCTGTCGGTCGAGCATGTGCCCGACGACACTCGCCACCCCTGGCGCGTGCATTGCGTGCGCACCAGCGAGCGCGCGCAATGGGGCGCCCTGCAGCGCAATGGCGCCGCCGAGCTTGAGCACTACGGCTTCAGCCTGCGCTGCGCCCGGGTGATCCTCAGCGCCGGCACCTTTGGTTCCAGCGAGATTCTCCTGCGCTCCCAGCGCCTGGGCCTGGATGTGGCCAGCGCCTGGCTCGGCCAGGGCATTTCCGCCAACGGTGACGACCTGTGCGCCGCCTACGCCCTGCCCGCCGAGGCCGATGCCATCGGCCGCAGCAGCGTACGCGGCGCCGCCAACAGCTGCGGGCCGACCATCAGTGCGGTGTTGCGTTTCGACGACCAGCACGATCACCGCAACAGCACCCTCATCGAAGACGGCAGCATTCCCGGCCTGCTCGCCCCGCTGGCCAACGAACTGCTCAGCACCCTCGGCGTGCTGCCGCAACTCAACCGTTTCAACCTGCGCAGCCGGCCGGGCCACGACCCGCTGGCGGTCGATCCACAGTTGATCAAGCGCAGCCTGACCCTGCTCGGCATGGGCCACGACTCGGCAGCCGGCCAGGCCAGCCTCAACGATCCCGGCGCGCGCCTGAACTGGAGTTGGCCGGCCCAGGCCGCCGATCCGGCACCGCAACTGCATCGCCAGCGCATGGCCTGCATCCGCCAGTTGGGCGGCGAATTCCTGGCCAATCCGGCCTCGGGGATACTCCCTGACGACATTCTCAACGTGCTCAGCGGCCCGACCCCGGACGCCGCCTGGGTCACCGTGCATCCGCTGGGCGGCTGTCGGATGGCCGACGCGGTACAAGACGGCGTGGTCAACCAGCGCGGCCAGGTGTTTCGCCAGGACGGCAGCGTCCACGCCAGCCTGCAGGTGTTGGATGGCTCGATCATTCCCAGCTCCCTGGGGGTCAACCCGCTGCTGACCATCACTGCCCTGGCCGAACGCGCCTGCCGCCTGACCCTGGCCGAATTGCCCGCAAGCCGC
>DAITLT010000009.1:0-16920 GCA_036835505.1 Pseudomonas sp. | reverse complement strand
GGGCAGCCCCAGGCAGGTCAGCCTACCCGCCTACCCGCAGGTGCCACCGCCGTTCGAGCGCGCCCAGCCGGCCAGCAGCGGCGCCGTGCTCGCCGAGGTCTTGCGCGGCCCGCTGAACTGGCAGGAACAGCCCGACACCACGCCACAGACGCTGGACGGCGCGTTGTTTCTGCAGATGGACGTGCCGGATTGGCAACGCCTGTGGCAAAGCCGCGAGCACCGGGTCGCGGCCATCGCCTTTCGCGCCGATCAGCAATTGACCGCCTCGCGCCTGGTCATCGACCGCCCCGGCCAGGCCGCCCTGACCCTGCAGGTGCGCGGCGGCAGCGTCGAGCTGTTCCGCGCCCTGGCCGAGAATCCCCTGGCCCGCCTGAACCGCTTCGTCCGCGCCGGCCTGACCTACCTGATCGGCGCCTGGCTGCCTGACCTGAGCCGGGCCAAGTCGGCCAACACCCCGAGCCTGTGGCGCAACCTGCCACGCGGCATGCGCCTGCTCTGGCACGCCAGCGCGGCGCGCAGCTTCGACTATCAACTGCAACTCAGCGACGGCCAGCAGGACTACCGGCTGCGCGGCCACAAGCTGATCCAGCCGGCGCTGAGCTGGGCCGAACTGGGCCGCTGGGTGCAGGATAAATGGCGCCACGGCGGCTGGCCGGCGCTGCAGCGACGCAGCGTCTGGGCACAGCTGACCGAGCTGGACATCGAGCTGTATCGGCACAGCGACAGCCATTGCCTGGCCCGTGGTCGCCTGGCCATGGACATTCCCGAGATGGTTCGGCGCATCGCCCCGCAATTGCACAACGGCAGCGACACCTTCAGCGCCCTGGGCGCCATCGCCAGCTATCCGCTGCTGATCGTGCGCTACCTGCTCAGCAGCCGGGCGCTGGACTTCCGCCTGCCGGACTACCGCAGCGACCTGCCCGCCAGCGACCCGGCCCTGGCCGCCGACAACGGTCGCTTCGAGCTGCAGGATACATCCTACCCATCCCTGCCCCTGGGCGACGGCCGGCAGGTCGCGGCGCAGCCGGCGGTGTGCCTGCATGTGCCGCTGCATGCCGAGCACCCAGACGGCGAGCAGATTCGCATCGGCCTGGTGCGCTATGCCCAGGCCCAGGTCGAGTCCCAGGTGGTCGAGGGGCAACGGCGGTACAAGTCGATCATGCTGCTCAACGGCTTTGCCCAGAACACCCTGCCGTTTGTCGCCGAAGAGCTCGGCTCGCGCAGCCTGGCCGCCATGCTCTATGCCCAGGGCTGGGATGTGTGGCTGCTGGAATACCGGGTCAGCCCGTTGCTGCGCGCCTCGGCGCAGTTCTGCAGCATGGACGACATTGCCGCCGGCGATATTCCCCAGGCCATCGAGCATATTCTCGGCCAACTGCAGAGCGAATCCGCCACCCAACCGGCCCTGCCCGGCAGCCTGTTCTGCTTTAGCCACTGCGTCGGCTCGGCCTCCCTGGGCATGTCCCTGCTCGGCGGCCACCTGACCCATGGCGATGGCCGGGCCAAACTGGCCGGCGTGCTGCTCTCGCAGTTCCAGCCGTTCGTGATCGGCTCCAGCACCGCGCAGATGCGCCTGCAAGTGGCCGCCCTGCTGGTTAACGGCCTGGGCCTGGAGCGCCTGGAGTTCAGCGCCGGCACGGTGCAGGCCGATGCCCTGCATGCGCTGATGGACCGCCTGTTCGCCAGCTTTGCCTACCCCGCCAGCGAACGCTGCCCCGGCGAACACGACCTGCGCCACGAACACCCCGACAGCACCTCCTGCAAACGCATGGCCGGCGCCCTCAGCCGCCTGTTCCGCCACGACCAGTTGCTGCCAGTGACCCACGCCAAGCTCGACCAGTATTTCGGCCGCACCAACCTCGGCGTATTTATGCACGGCGCCAAGTGCGTGGAATACGAGCGCCTGGTGAATGCCAACGGGCAGAACGTTTACACCAGCGAAGACAACCTGCAGCGCTACCTGCCGATGCCGCTGATGCTCCTGCACGGCGCCGACAACGTGCTGTTCGATGCCGAATCCTGCCACGAAAGCTGGCGTCAGCTGAGTCGAGGCTTTAGTCAGGCGCGCCTGGATCAAGGCCACGACCAGCAGTTGATCGCCGCCGAACACGCCCACTTCGACTGCACCATCGGCAAGCGCGCGCCGGAAGTGATCTTCAACAAGGTGGTCGGCTTCTTCAACACCGCCTACCTCAGCCACGCCACCCAGCAAGCCACCCCCAACCGCCTGCGCGCCCGCCTGCCACGCACCGGGCCGATCGTCGGCTGGACTCGCCAGGTCGGCGAGCACAGCCTGCTGCGCGTGTGGATCGAAGTCGACAACACCCAAAGCGGCACCGCGGTGGCCGCCATGACCCTGGTTTGTGCCGGCCCGCAGCGCCGCGTACAGGCCTGGCCACTGCGCCAGCAGCCACTGGACGCAGCCCTGGGCAGCAAGGACGCCCCGGCCGCCGATGCCGGGATCAGCTATGCCCTGGCCGACATCGAGGTGCCCACGGCCTGGCTCGGCAGCCTGAGCATCGCCATGGTCAGCCTGCACAGCTATGCCGCCAGCGACGCCGCGGACCAAGCCTGCGCCCATAACTGGCCGTGCGCCTGGGGCCAACCGATCAGCGTCAACGAAGCCCTGGCCAGTGGCGGCCGTACCCCGGCGCGCGGTGACACGCCCAGCAGCACCTGCACCCCGTGCGCGCCGGCGCCCGCCCCAGATAACGCCGCCGGCCTCGCCCAGCCCCTGCCGGCGGCGCCCATCCAGACCCGCATCGAACCCCTGGCGCTGGACCTGGAACTGGCCGACGCCCAGGCCCTGCTCTATCCCTTGGCACTCACCCTGCAGCAGGGCCGGCAACTGGCCAGTCGCGCCCAACCCGCCACCCTCTCGCGGCAACGCCGCAGCCTGCGCTGGATGCGCGAATGCGTGGTGCGCCTGCGCGCCGAGCAATGGCAACCGGGGCCGAGCTTCAGCTTTCTCGCCGCCAGTTGCCGGCATCCCGGCCTGACCGAACTGGAAGCCCAGCGCAGCGACGCCAGCCTGGCCGCCCTGGCCCTGCGCCAGCGCCGTCAGCCGGCGGCCCTGATGCTGATGCTCGGCGACCAGATCTACGCCGACGCCCGCGCCGGCCTGCTCGACAGCAGCTCCTCGCTGGAACGCCTGCTGCCGCGCTACCGCGAGGCCTTCGGTTCGCCGGCCTTCGCCGCCCTGGCCCGCGGCACACCGCTGCACATGCTGATGGACGACCACGAGTTGGTCGACAACTGGAGCCGCGACCTGCTGCTGTGCGGCCCCGCCGAACGCGAGCTAACCACCAATGCCCTGGCCGCCTATCAGGTGTTCCAGCGCGCCCACGGCCCCGACGCCCTGGCTGCTGACGGCCACGACGCCTGCTTCAACCTCGGCGGCGCCGGCTTCTACTCCCTCAACACGCGCATCCAGCGCCAACGCGCACCCGAGCGGCGCCTGCTGACGGCCAGTCAGTGGCAAGCGCTGGAAGACTGGCTGCTGGCCGAGCAGGCCTGCGGCCGTCAGCCTAAATTCATTCTCAGCGGCTCGGTGCTGGCCCCTGGGCTGCGCGAATACGCCGGCCAGCCAAGCCCGCGGGCAAGCGACAACTGGCAACTGAGCAGCGCCGAACGAGCACGCCTGCTGCGCTTTATCCGCGATAGGGGGATTCACAACGTCGTGTTTATTTCCGGCGACTACCACTGCTGCGCCGCCGCCAGCATCCGCTTCCCCGGCAGCGCGGTGCAGGCCTACGCCCTGGTGGCGCCGCCGCTGCATGCGCCGCTGCGCTTCGCCAACGTCGCACCCAGCAGCGTATTGACCGACGAAGTGATCGATCTGGGCAGCGGCACGGCCCAGATCGAGGCCCAGGCCTGGGAGGGCGATGGCTGGCTGGAGTGCCAACTGCAGCCCGAGGGCGACGGCCACCGGCTACGCGCCCTGTTCCGCTGCCTGCCCCTGGATAGCCAGCAGGTGCAGGAGCATCACTGCGACTGGTTGCTGGACTAGCTGCGGGCTGGTATTGACGTCAAGACGCGGATTTATTAACCAAATCCGCGGCTAGCCGGCCGCGCCGAGCATGCTGCACTGACCCTCCGGGGCGCGCGAAAGCCCCATAGAGCGCACACCCTCGGAGGCCGCCAGTGCTCAGGCGCGGAGTTATCAACGCGATGCCCTGCATTGAAATGCTCATGTGCAGGCAGACAACAAAAAACGCCCAGCAAAGCACGCCTCAGCGCAACAGCTTCTATGCTCACTCCAATGCTGCCAAATTTGGAGGCCAGGGGGATTTATGCATGCAGCGCTTAACAACACATCGCCCGTGCTCGCGGCAATTGAGCAGATTGAGGCGGGGCTGATAATTCTCGATAACCAATTCAGCATTTGTTACTGCAATCAATTTGTTTTAAGTCGGCTTGCTAGCAAGTCATCACCACTGCTTGGGTGCAAGTTTGCCGATGCCTTTCCAGAAGTTAACGCGACCAACTGGCTTGCCCAATTCGAGCGTGCGCGCAATAGTAAAACCACGGTTCAAACCATTTGGCGCAACCCTCAGTACCTCATCAGACTGCAGCAAAAAAGCAACGCCAATGACGCGCAACAAATATCCCCCATGCAGCAAACAACCCTGCTGTATTACTTTACCGACGAACAAAACGCCCCCTTTTATGGCATCGCCATATTTGACAACAGCACCGCCACGCAAAACTACAACCTGCTCCATGAAGCAATCCAACGCTTGGAAAAAAAACAAGCCATTGCCGAAATGCTTGACCAGCAACTTAAACACGCCAACGCGCGCGTATTGCAGGCGGAAAAAATGGCCGCCATCGGTCAGCTCGCCGCGGGGGTTGCCCATGAGATAAACAACCCAATTGGCTTCGTCGGCACGAATTTGAAAATTCTCGCCGACTACGTTCAACAGCTCATCCGCCTTGTCGATGACATACAGGAACGTGGCGACCAGGAGTTGGCCAACCTCAAAAGAACCCACAGCTATGACTTTATTCGCAGCGACGTGATCGAACTATTAGATGACTCCAATCGCGGCATCAAACGCATCAAAAACATCACCAGCGCCCTGCACAACTATGCGCAATATGACCCCAGCGCGCTGACCAGCATCGACCTTATCGAGACGATAGAAAGTGCGCTAACCGAGCTCAACGAATACCAGCGAGAAGACATTCAAATAATTAAATTGTTTGCCGAACAATCAACCACCCAAGGCAATCGTCCGCAAATTAAACAAGCCATTATAAATTTACTTACCAACGCATTCCAATCGATCAACGGCCCTGGCAGCATTACCGTCAGCACCTATAACGATGATGGTAACGCCTACATTACGATTGAAGACAGCGGCTGTGGTATTCCTGCCGAAATTTGTCACCGCATATTCGAGCCTTTTTTCACCACCCGAGCAGTGGGTGATGGCATCGGCCTTGGCCTAACCACGGTATTCAACATTACCACCTTACACCAGGGTCAAGTCAGCGTTAGCAGCACACCAGGCAAGGGCTCCATTTTCACCCTGGCACTCCCCTGCCGCCCCTTACTCGCAAACAATGCATTAGGAAATGCGTCATGAGCGAAGTTCAAATTAATAGCAAGCCAATCCAGAAGGTTCTTCTGGTTGATGATGAAGAAGCCATCCTCAACAGCTTACGCCGCGTATTGCGCAACGAACCTTATGAGTTGTTGTTCGCCCGTAGCGGCGAGGCCGCCCTTAGTTCATTACAGGAACACGCGATTGACCTGGTGGTCTCCGATGCACGCATGCCGGGGATGGACGGCGCCACGCTGCTCAGCGAAATAAACAAGCGCAATCCCGACTGCATGACCATCTTGCTTACCGGCTATGCCGACCTGCCGACCATTGTTAAGGCCATCAATGAGGGCAAAATTTATCGTTACATCAGCAAGCCCTGGGACGATGACGAATTATTAATCACCCTGCGCCAAGCCCTTGCCATGCAGCACGCGGAACGCGAAAGACGCCGCCTGGTAGTGCTTACACGTCGCCAAAATGAAACGCTCCGCGGGCTTAATGAAACACTTGAGAGCCGCGTGAAAGACCGCACAGCAGAACTTCAACAAACCGCGGACATGCTCGATCTAGCCTACGATGAACTGCAACGCAGCTATGTTACCAGCACCGAAGTATTTTCCATGCTGATTAACCAGCGGCTGCCTCGCGACAAACAAACCAATCAGCAAGTCATTTCTCTGGTGCGCGCCTACTGCGCCGACCAGCATATAGACGATCATTCCAGCCGCAATATGGCCATGGCGGCGGCGCTCTACAACATCGGCAAATTAAGCTGGGGCGACGATTTAATCAACGCCGCGACCGATCGCCTGTATGGCGGCGACCGGGAAACTTACCGAAAATACCCAAGCCAAAGCGAATCACTACTAATGGCTTTGGAGCCCCTGCGTGACGCGGCCCTACTGATTCGTCACCATCAAGAACATTGGGATGGCAGTGGCTTTCCAGACCATATAAAAGAACAAGCCATCCCCTTCGGCGCGCGCCTGCTAAAGCTGTGCGTGGACTTTGTTGAATTACAAGGCGGTCTCGTTCTCGAACGGAAAATGAACCGTGACGAAGTCATTTTATATATTCGTAAACACGCCGGCCGCTTATACGACCCGCAACTGGTCGAGGTCTTCATTAATGTCTGCGCGAACTTATTAACGGACATTCGAATTGTTGACCCTAACGTAAAAGCTCTTGACACCCGCCATCTAGAGCCGGGGATGATACTGGCGCGTAATTTAAATGCAGACAACGGCATGTTGCTCCTCAACGAAGGCAAAGAATTAAGCCGCCAGCTGATTGATAAACTTATTGCTTTCGAATCCATTGAGGCCGTGCGCTATACCGTGTTCGTCATTACCCCCAACGACTCAGAATGAACGGTGTGCCATGCATAATATTCAAATACTTGATGACGACCCCGCCATTCTTAAGGCCCTCCAGCGTGTGCTACACGCCGAGAACTGGAAAATTGACACCTTCAGCGACCCGCAAGCCGCACTGCACGCGCTGACCGAAAATGACTATGCCGTAATCATCAGCGACTTGCACATGCCGCAACTCGACGGCATAACTTATTTACAGTTCGCCAAACAGGCACAACCCCATGCCATCCGCTTATTACTCAGCGGTCATGGCGATCGCAACAGCTTAACCAAAGCCATCAATCACGCCGCCATTTATCGTTTTGTCAGCAAACCATGGGATGACTACGAATTAATTTCAGCCCTGAGTGCCGGCGTAGAACTATACGCGCTGCAAGCAGAATGCAGAACGCTACTGGCAGAGCTTAAACAGCAAAAACTCACCATCGCTCGCCAGCAACATGAATGGCTAGAGCTGCAAAAAAAACACCCCGAGCTACTTAAAGTAAAACGGGACGACGACGGCCACATCATATTATTCGACGAATTATAAAAAGCTAATCGGTCAGCACAGAAGGAGGTTCGCCATGGACAGTGCGCATAAAACTACGCTCCCAGAGCCCAACGCCATACTAGATAGATATGGTTTGTTTTTGCTTGATCAAAATTTAAATGTTTTGTATCTAAGCCCAACCACTGCCGCGCTTTTAAACTGCCCTGCCAAACCTGCGCCAAACACCACACTGCACCAATTGGTTCCGGAGTTAAACATCAATGCCATACAAGCATCTATAGCAGAAAAACCCGATCACCCATATAAGCACCAAGAAAATATCAACTTAGCATCATCCACAGCAAATCCGACTTATTGCGTATCCCTATACGCGCCGCAAGGCCGTAATGGCCCATACACAATAATTGGCTGCATCCATGAAGCCAACAACAGCGAGCAAATAAATCTTTATCACGATTTGCTACAGAAGGCAAAACTACTAGCACTCAACAACATCAGCCTTAATAATCACATTCAACACTCCAACCGACAAATCCTACAATCAGAAAAAATGGCCGGCATTGGTCAATTGGCCGCAGGGGTAGCACATGAAATAAACAACCCCCTAGGCTTTGTCTTCTCCAACATAAAAACATTAACCAACTACATAGACTCACTCTTTAAAATAATCGAGGTAGCCAGCCAAGACCAGAACAACCTCGAACTTCAGCAAGTCCTGGCTCGTTTCGAATACGACTATATAAAAAACGACTTAAGCGAACTCCTTAGCGAGTCCGAAGATGGCTTGCAACGCGTCAAAAAAATAATCACCTCACTTAAAGATTTCTCTCACATAGACGAAGAAGAATTTGCTGCAGCCGACCTGCACAAATGCATTGAAACAACGCTTAGCGTTGCGCAAAATGAAATAAAATACAAAGCGAATATCATCCGCGAGTTTGGCCAACTGCCGCCCATCGACTGCATTGCCTCACAAATAAACCAAGTCATCATGAACATTACCGTTAATGCGGCACATGCCATCGCCGACTTTGGCACCATTCACATTAGAACTGGCACACGCGACGATAAAGCCTGGATTGAAATAGAAGATAACGGCTCCGGCATACCCGAGGACATCGTTAAACGTATTTTTGAACCCTTCTACACAACCAAGCCCATTGGCAAGGGCACCGGCCTCGGGCTTTCGCTATCACAAACAATCATAGACCGACATAATGGCACAATAGAAATAGACAGCCGCGTTGGCCGTGGAACAAAATTCACTATCTGGTTGCCCGTACAACAATAAGCCAAAAGGCCGACCAATGAACACCCTTACGGAAACACCAGCCACCCTACAACAAGCATTCTTAAAATGCACCGCCATAACTCTTTATTGCATTTGCGCACTGGCGCTCATTGATCACGCCATCCACCTGATATACAAAAACCATCTGCCCGCCATCCCACTCCAATACAGCTACCTAAGCCTATATGCAGCCATCGCCACCTTTAGACTCAACGCCCGGCTATTAATGCTACCGCTGGGCTTAAGTATAATACTTATAAACCAGCACATCACCCATCAAGACCCCACCTACATTAATATTGCCATCCTAACAACTTTACTCCTTAGCCTTAGCGCCATCTTTGATACCTTTACAGCAATCAAAACAATCCGCAAATATTCCGCCGCCATAGTAAGCGCAGGAGGTATTTATTTACTTTCCGCGCACCTGCTTGACATTTCAATACTCGACTCATCACTCACCACGACCACTGAAAAGCTGCCACGCCATGCCGGATTATACTTATTCATCGGCATAATAACCCTCATGCAACTACACAACAAAAATAATGCCCCACTGAAAACCAGAGCCCTTGATTCCGCCAGCATCATTGGCCCGCTGCTCGTATACGCGCTACTAAGCGCAAATACAAATATCAATAAAAATTATAATGACGTCATCGCCAACAATCTTAAAGATGAAACCGCCACCATCATACAAGCCAGGAAATTACAAGCCGCCGCCATTGCCGACGCATGGCTGGTCATGCAAGACAAAAACGCACAATTGCAAGTTGCACTACTCAATAATCTTCTTGCCGCACTGCCAGAAATCTCCAGCGCTTATATATATGACGAGAACTTGAACGCCACTAACACCTTCACCCCCAAGCGCAAGCCCCTTCAAGCCATCGCCATCGAGCAACCTGCCGCCCCCATCGCCCGCCTGATCAACGACAGACAAGAACCAATCACCGACACAGAATACCTAATACAGCAAGACGGCGAAATCACCACAGAAGTCGCAATAGCCTACCTTGAAAAAAATAGACAATATATTGCAATCTACTTTTCCGCAAACTCCAACATCCACAAATTGCACCATGCCCCCACTGGCACCACGAACATTGAGATTAGTTTGATCAGCAAAGCCTCCAACCCTGCAATAGTTAGCCCCCCCCCAAATGCCATTGTCCACGTGAACGGCAATATGGATTTAGCCATCCATGTCATGACCAAAGACACCCAGAATATCCCCGCTCTGGCCATATTTATTATATTAAGCAGCATCCTTATTACTTCCATCAGCCGGATCAACTCCGAGCTATACAAAAGCGAAAGACTTCACGCCGAAAAGCTCAAAGACAAACATCAGGAATTATCTACCGCCTTAACAAAAAGTCGGGAACTCCAAATAGCCGCAAGCAGAAGCGAACAACTTTACCGCTCACTCTTCAACGACAGCCCAGACTCCATAATACTTAGCAACCACCTGGGGAAAATAATTGACATCAATCAATCTGCCATTGAATTATTTAAATTCTCCCGCGACCAATTTATCAACTTAAGCGTCAGCACACTGCTGCTTTCCGCAAACAACAAAAGCAGCAGCGCCAGCGCCCTGCCCAACGTCAAAATAAACAACTTTGAAATATCCTGCAGCGACAATCAAAAACGAAAACTAACCCTTAACGTTTGTCACTTTCCGATCCATGTTGATCAACAACAAACTGGCGCCTTCACGGTTGCCCGAGACTTTTCCTCTTTTCGTGCCGCCCAAAATGACTCGCTGCTCCGCCTGCGCGCTTTAGATGCTTGCTCGAATGGAATTATTATCTCTAACGCTCGGCAAACCCACCAACCGATTGTTTATGTTAACGCCGCCTTCGAGCGCATCACCGGATATTCAGCCCACGAAGTCATCGGCCGTAACTGTCGCTTTCTCAGCAAAGGTATTAAAAGCACCAAAGAACGTGAGATTTTACGCTCTGCAATTGCGCGAGGGGAAAGCACCCAGGTCACCATACAAAACAGCCGCAAAGATGGCTCTTTATTCTGGAACGAACTTAAAATTGAGCCTATTTATGACGAAGACAATACCCTAAGCCATTTTGTCGGCGTGCAAACAGACGTTACCGAGCAGCTTAAATACATCAAAGACCTCTCCTTCTATGCAACCCATGATCGCCTGACCGCACTGCCTAACCGGACCCTACTCGAAGACCGTCTCGAACATGCTTACAACATCGCCCAGCGCTACAAACAGTTAACCGCCGTATTATTTATTGACCTCGATGATTTCAAGCCTATCAATGATGCTTTTGGTCATGGCATCGGCGATGAGGTATTAAAAGAAGTGTCCGAGCGCCTGCGTTGCAACGCTCGAAACTCTGACACCTTGGCCAGACTGGGGGGCGACGAGTACATATTATTACTGACTGAGATCTCTCACGAATATCAGGTTACCGCCATTGCCGAACGCATAATCGAAAGCATTGATCATGCCTTCATTATCAATGACCTTGAACTGCATATTACCTGCAGCATTGGCATCAGCCTGTTTACCGAACAACTAGACAATGCTCAAACATTATTACAACAAGCCGACATGGCCATGTATCGCGCCAAACAAAACGGCCGCAACACTTATAACATTTATACCTCGGACCTTGATCAATCTGCCAACGACAACATGCAGTTGCGCAATGATTTACGCAGCGCCATTCAGAATGATCAGTTGCTCTTACACTATCAACCGCAAATTGATGGGCGTACCGGAAAAATAGCGGGGATTGAAGCGCTGCTGCGCTGGAACCATCCGCTGCGCGGCATGATCTCGCCAGCAGACTTTATCCATTTAGCCGAGGCCAATGGCCAAATAGTGCCTATTGGTCAATGGGTGCTTGAGCAAACCTGCGCTTTTATCCGTGAACTTCTAGAGCTGAATCTTTGCGATTGCCCAATATCCATCAATGTATCCCCCGTTCAATTACAACGGCAGGCCTTCGATCAAGTCGTCATGGACGCGCTGGCAGCCAGCGGGCTTGCCGCAAAGTATCTAGAGCTTGAAATCACGGAAAGCATTCTCCTGTCGGACATGGAGCGCGTGCTGAAAATGCTCCGCGCCCTAAATCGCGCGGGCGTGCAAATTGCGATTGACGACTTCGGCACCGGCTTCTCAAGCCTCAACTATCTAAAACTATTACCGCTCAACAAAGTCAAAATTGATAAATCCTTTATCAACGAGATCATTCACAATCCGCATGATGCCGCGCTGACCAAGTCGATTATCTCCATGGCTCACCACCTCTCCATGAGCGTTATCGCTGAAGGCGTTGAAGATCTGGCGCAATACACCTTCCTGCTCAACAACAAATGTGAATACTTCCAGGGTTATTTCTTCTCCAAGCCATTAAATCGTCAAGACCTCATCGCCTATTTGCGCGCCAACAGCCGCGGGATCACACTGCCCACCAACAAAATTGAAACCCCTAACACGCTACTGTTAATCGACGACGAAGAAAATATTTTGCGCGCATTAAAACGCACATTGCGCAAAGACAACTACAACATATTAACCTGCACCAACGCACAGCAAGCCTTTGAACTGCTTGCTGTGAACAACGTACACGTCATCATCTCCGATCAACGCATGCCAGGAATGACCGGCACCGAGTTCTTGAAGAAGGTTAAGGATATTTACCCAAACACCATTCGCATGGTGCTCTCCGGCTTTACCGACTTGAACAGTGTTACCGACGCCATCAACCAAGGCGCCATTTACAAATACTTAACCAAACCCTGGGATGATCAAGCGCTTAGTGACTCAATTCGCCAAGCGTTTAAACAATATGAGCTGCAACTGAATACAACTATCCGCCTCGATACTGATCGGCAGTGATTGCTCGCGCAGCAATCACTGCTCAACCGCTAACTTGGCCGCCTGACAGGCGGCCAGCGCGGCAGTATCAAGTCCGCCCAGAGTCCTCCACCAACAAGCTGTCGACCCGCTGGAAGCCGCGCGGCAGCTTGTTGCCGCGGCGGCCGCGTTCGCCTTTGTAGTGCTCCAGGTCATCGGCTTTGAGCGACAGGGTACGTTTGCCCGCCTGCAGCACCAGGGTTGCACCGGCTGGCAGTACGGCCAGGTCGGTGAGGTATTCCTCGCGGCTGGCGACGCGTTCACCGGGGATGCCGATGATCTTGTTGCCCTTGCCTTTGCCCAGCTGCGGCAGGTCGGCGACCTTGAACACTAGCAGGCGGCCTTCGGTGGTGACCGCCGCCAGCCAGTCCTGCTCGCGGTTGCCGAGCAGTTTCGGCGGCACCACCAGGGCGCCTGCCGGCAGGGTCAGCAGGGCCTTGCCGGCCTTGTTCTTGGCTTGTAGGTCTTCGCCTTTGACCACGAAGCCGTAGCCGGCGTCGGAGGCGATCACATACAGCGCCTCGTCGTCCGGCAGCAGCACGCACTCGAAGGTGGCGCCCGGCGGCGGCGTCAGGCGGCCGGTCAGCGGCTCACCCTGGCCACGGGCTGACGGCAAGCTGTGGGCCGGCAGCGAATAGCTGCGCCCGGTGCTGTCGATAAACACCGCGAACTGATTGGAGCGCCCCGGCGCTGCGGTTTTGAAGCCGTCGCCGGCCTTGTACGACAGGCCGGTGGCGTCGATATCGTGACCCTTGCCGCAGCGTACCCAGCCTTTTTCCGAAAGCACCACGGTGACCGGCTCGGTCGGCAGCAGCTCGTTCTCCGACAGTGCGCGGGCTTCGCTGCGGGCGACGATCGGCGAACGGCGGGCGTCGCCGTAGGTTTCGGCGTCGGCGAGAATTTCCGTGCGTACCAGCTTGCGCAGTTTGCTTTCGCTGCCGAGCAAGGCCTGCAGCTTGGCTTGTTCCTTGGCCAGAGCATCCTGCTCGCCACGGATCTTCATCTCTTCCAGACGGGCCAGCTGACGCAGGCGGGTGTCGAGGATGTAGTCAGCCTGGTCGTCGCTGAGGCCGAAACGGGCCATCAGCACCTGCTTGGGCTGCTCCTCGGTGCGGATGATATGGATCACTTCATCGAGATTGAGGAAGGCGATCAGCAAGCCGTCCAACAGGTGCAGGCGGCGCTCGACCTTATCCAAGCGGTACTGCAAACGACGGCGCACGGTGCCAATGCGGAAGGTTAGCCACTCGCCCAGCAGGGTGCGCAGGTTCTTCAGCTGCGGCTTGCCGTCCAGGCCGATGATGTTGATGTTGACCCGGTAGGTGCTTTCCAGCTCGGTGGTGGCGAACAGGTGCTGCATCAGATCAAAGGCATCCACGCGGTTGGAGCGTGGGATGATGACGATGCGGCACGGGTGCTCGTGGTCCGACTCGTCGCGCAGGTCGGCGACCATCGGCAGCTTCTTGGCCTGCATCTGCGCGGCGATCTGCTCCAGCACCTTGGCTCCGGAGACCTGATGGGGCAACGCAGTGACCACGATGTCGCCGTCCTCGACGCGGTACACGGCGCGCATGCGCACCGAGCCCTTGCCGGTTTCGTAGATTTTCAGCAGGTCGCTGCGCGGGGTAATGACTTCCGCCTCGGTCGGATAATCCGGGCCGAGCACGTGTTCGCACAGCTGCTCGACCGTGGCATCCGGCTCATCGAGCAGGCGCACGCAGGCGGTGGCGACTTCGCGCAGGTTGTGCGGCGGTACGTCGGTGGCCATGCCCACGGCGATGCCGGTGGTGCCATTAAGAAGAATATTGGGCAGCCGCGCCGGCAGCACGGCCGGCTCGTCCAGGGTGCCGTCGAAGTTCGGCACCCAGTCGGCGGTGCCCTGGCCCAGTTCGGTCAGCAGCACCTCCGAGTAACGCGACAGGCGCGCCTCGGTGTAACGCATGGCGGCAAACGACTTGGGATCATCCGGCGCACCCCAGTTGCCCTGGCCGTCGACCAGCGTGTAGCGGTAGCTGAACGGCTGAGCCATCAGCACCATGGCTTCGTAGCACGCCGAGTCGCCGTGGGGGTGGAACTTACCCAGCACGTCACCGACGGTGCGCGCGGATTTTTTGTGCTTGGAGTCAGCGTCCAGGCCCAGCTCGCTCATGGCATAGACGATGCGCCGCTGCACGGGCTTCAAGCCGTCGCCGATATGCGGCAGGGCGCGGTCCATGATCACGTACATGGAATAGTTGAGGTAGGCCTGCTCGGTAAAGTCGGCCAGGGAGCGCCGCTCGACGCCGTCCAGGCTCAGGTCCAGGCTCGTGATAGAAGAGTCGCTCATGCGGGCCTCATTGCGTAGTGGTCTGGCGCAGCAGCAAGGTGCCGTCGCGCTGGGTAAATTCGAGTTGTTTCAGGGCGCTCATGCCCAGCAGCACCTCTTCGCCGTGCATGCCGGGCGCAATCAGGGCGCGCACATCGCTGAGCAGAATGTCGCCCAGTTGCAGGCTGGCCAGCCGCGTGCGGTAGCCGGTGCTGGTGCCATTGGCGGTGTGCAGGCTGATCGGCGCGCCACGCTGCAAGCCCAGGCGCTCGGCCAGGGCCGCCGGAATAGCCACATCGGTGGCGCCGGTATCGAGGAGAAACTCCACCGCTTCGCCATTGATCAAGCCACTGGCGAGGAAATGCCCCTGGCCATTACTGGCCAGACGCACCTCGGTATAAGCGCTGCCCACGACGGACTCGGGCTGCTGATTGGGGTTGCGCTGGGTGTCTTGCCACTGGGCAAAAACCCGCGTGGCGAGCCACAGCCCGAGCAGCCAGGCGACGATCCACATGGCCTTGCCGGCCGCGCGCCCAGGCGTCGGGGTAGTCATGATGAGGTTCCCCAGCCGCCGTCCGGCGCGGCGAAGCGCCAGATGATCGGCCGCCGTTCGCCATCCCCGCGGGCATAGTCGTCACCGAGCATGGCGGCACCATTGTCGAGGCCGATCCAGGCACCCTCGGCATCCACCGCCAGGGCTTCTGCCACGCCGTAAGGCAACGGATAGCGGCGCGCCTCGGCCAGCGCCGTGTCGGCAAACGACCAGCAGCGTTCCACCGCACCATCCGCCGGATTGCGCCGGCAAACCTGCAGCTGCAGACGTTCCAGGGTGAACAACTTACCCGCAAAAAACGCCAGGTCGGCGAAATCCACGGGCAACCGCTCACCACCCATCTGCGCCGGCGCACGCTGATAGGCGCTTTCGCTGAGCAGCACGCAGCTCTGCCCACAGGCCCAACCGGAGGTCTGTTGCTGCAGCGCCAGCAGGCCGCGATTCTGCCGTTCGGCGGCCAGCCACAGGCGCGTACCGTCAGGGTTCACCGCCAGGCCCTCGACCAGGCCGTTGAACTGCCAGAACAGGCCACTGACCCGCGCCTGACCGATCAGATTGGCCGGCAGCGGCAACCAGCTGGGCGAACCCTCGACCGGCAGTTTGAGCACGGCCACCTGGGCTTCGCTGACCAGATAGAGGTTGCCGGCGGCATCGCAGCTCAGGCCTTCGAAATCCAGCTCGCCGCCACGCACCACGCCCATGCCCCAGTTGCCCACTTGCTGGCCCCAGGACAAACCGCTGGGCGGCGCCAGCGGCGCGCTGAACTGTTCAACCTCGGCCTGCCAGATACCCACTTTGGCACGCAGACGATAGAGCCGGCGGTCATCGCGATCCGACAGCGCCCAAAGCGCGCCCTGGCACCAGGCCAGGCCCGACAGGTTGCCGCCGGTCATGGCCGTCACCGGGCGCTCTTCCAGCAGCTGCAAGGATTTGTTCGCCGGCGCGGCCTGCACCACGGCGGCCAGGCAGACGAGCAACAGGCACAGGCCTGTCTTCACAGCAGGACCTCAGCCAGATTGCCTTTGGTTTCCAGCCAGGACTTGCGGTCGCCGGCGCGCTTCTTGGCCAGCAGCATGTCCATGATTTCTTCGGTGGCGCTGAAGTCATCCAGGGTCAGCTGCACCAAGCGGCGGGTGTTGGGGTCCATGGTGGTTTCGCGCAGTTGCGGCGGGTTCATTTCACCCAGGCCTTTAAAGCGCGTGACCTGCGGCTTGCCGCGCTTCTTCTCGGCCACCAGGCGATCGAGGATGCCGTCGCGCTCGGCCTCATCCAGGGCGTAGTAAATCTCCTTGCCGAGGTCGATGCGGTACAGCGGCGGCATGGCCACGTAGACGTGGCCGGCATCCACCAGCGGGCGGAAGTGGCGGACGAACAAGGCGCACAGCAAAGTGGCGATGTGCAGGCCGTCGGAGTCGGCGTCGGCGAGGATGCAGATCTTGCCGTAGCGCAACT
>DAITLT010000008.1:4293-24360 GCA_036835505.1 Pseudomonas sp. | reverse complement strand
CGGGCCTGGCCAACAGCAACTCGGCCGCCGCCGAACAATCCAGCAACGCCAGCCGCGACCTCAGCGCCCTGGCGGCACAATTGAGTCGCCTGCTGGGCCAATTTCGAGTGTAAGAGAGCGCTATGAGCGGCATGGAGCACCAGGAAGTCGATCTGCACAAGGCGCAGAATCAGGATCTGATTTGGGATCTGGACAGCATGGCCCGGCGCGAGCTGGCAGAGCGCTTTATCCAGCTGTTTGAAAATCGCCTGTGCGTCTACTCCGAATCGGTGGGTCAGCTCTACACCAACTACAACCTGCATTTCCCCAGCGAAATGGGCCGCAAAATGGTGGTGCTGCCCAACCCCTATGCCTTCCATGACACCTTGCACGGCATCGACGCCGTGGCCATCCGCAAGACCGGGTTGTGCGTGCTGCCCGGTTTGCTGTTGGGCAAGCCGGGCCTACTGTTGACCACGGAAATCAAGCAGGGCGGCCCCGGCCCCAAAACCATGCCGTTCAAGCAGGCATTGGCGCAAATCATCAGCAATCAAAAGAAAATCGGTGACGACTTCCTGCCGATCATGATGAAGGGCGATCTACGCGAGTTCGATCAACAGATGCCCTATATCCACCTGCATCGCCTGCAGGTGCAAAAGCTCAGCCGTCTGTCCGCGTTCGAGCGCAGCGACATCCAGCAGAGCATCACGCGCAAGTTACTGCTGCTCTATCGCCAGGCCGACAGCCTGTCCTGCTGAGCCATTTCAGTCGCGGCGAATCAGGCCCTGGCGGGCCACCCGCAGCAACGCCGGCAACCAGCTATCGAGCGCCCCTGCCGTAGACGCGCTGATTACCGCCCAGTCGAGGCTGTCGCTGGCGCGTTCATGCAAGGGGGTTTGCGGGTCGGCGAATTCCAGCAGATGGCTGGCCGCCGGCGACCAGCCATCCAGCTGACGCAGGCAACCGGCAGGCAGTCGGGAATCAAGCAACACCTTGCGCGGAGGGAAGGCGATGCCCGTTTGGGTTAGGCGCTGGGGACTGTTCATCGATGTATTCCGGCCTCGTGGATCCCGCTGGGCAGCGGTGAGAGGCAACACCGAACCAGCGCTTTAGCGGTATTTCGAAGGCTTCGTACAAGCCCCCTGGCGCCCCGCAAGTAGCTGTTTAAATCGGCGCTGCGGCCAATCCTAGAGAAGCGCCGGGAAAACTGTCAAGGCCGCTTCGCCCCCCATCTTTCGATTGGCTGGCCGGCATTTTTGTCACGCCGACGCTGCACCGGCCTTGGCCAACAGCGGCTGGCGCAGTTCCCGGCTGTAACACCCGCCCCGGCACAACTCGCCACCGCGCCTGGCCTTGGCAAAACAACCCGCGCACTAGAGCCTGCCCCGATTCAAGCCAGGGGATGGCATGAAAACTGCGTTAAGGCACGGGTTGCAGCATTCGCCCTGGATTGGCATGTCCGTGCGCAAGGAGCGCGCCCCCTCCTCCCCCAATCACGAGAGCACCCATGAACAACAATAAAACCCTGCTCGCACTCTGCGTCATTGCCGGCCTGGCCATCCCCGCCCAGGCCAGTGCCGCCACCGGCTACACGCAAACCAAGTACCCGATCGTGCTGACCCACGGCATGCTCGGCTTCGACAACCTGCTGGGCATCGACTACTGGTACGGCATCCCGTCCGCCCTGCGCCGTGACGGCGCCAAGGTCTACGTCACCGAAGTCAGTCAGTTGAACACCTCAGAAGCCCGTGGCGAGGAGCTGCTTGAGCAGGTGGAAGAGATTGCCGCCATCAGCGGCAGCGGCAAGGTCAACCTGCTCGGTCACAGCCATGGTGGCCCAACCATCCGTTACGTGGCCGCCGTGCGCCCCGACCTGGTGGCCTCGGTCACCAGCATCGGCGCGCCACACAAAGGCTCGGCCGCCGCCGACTTTATTCGCAATGTGCCACCCGGTTCGGCCGGAGAAACCCTGCTGGCCGGCATCGTCAATGGCTTGGGTGGGCTGATCAACCTGCTGTCTGGCAGCTCCAGCACCTCACCACAGAATGCCCTGGGCACACTGGAATCGCTCAACAGCGTCGGCGCAGCCAGCTTCAACGCCAAGTTTCCCCAGGGCATGCCCAGCAGCGCCTGTGGCGAAGGCGCCTACAGCGTGGGCGGCGTACGTTACTACTCGTGGAGCGGCACCAGCCCGGTCACCAACCTGCTCGACCCCAGCGACCTGCTCACCGGCGCGGCGTCGTTGACCTTCAAGGACGCCAACGACGGCCTGGTCGGGCGCTGCAGCTCGCACCTGGGCAAGGTGATCCGCGACAACTACCGAATGAACCACCTGGATGAGGTGAATCAGTTCATCGGCCTGACCAGCCTGTTCGAAACCAGCCCGATCAGCGTCTATCGCCAGCACGCCAATCGCCTGAAAAACGCCAGCCTGTAAGCCCTGCTGCGGCGCCGGCAACGGCGTCGCAGCCGATGAGGAGTTGTGGTGAAGAAATTCATTTTGTTATTGCCGCTGCTCTTTGCCGCGTGCCTGGCCATCAGCCTGTACCTGCAACCCGCCAGCCCTACGCCAACCCAGGCCCCTACCGCCAACCCTGGAGCTGCAGCCTTCGACCACCCGCCGGCGGCCCAGCCCCAGGCGCCGGCCAGCAGCACCACGACAGTCGCAATGGCCACAAAACAACTGCCCGCCTCATTCAGCGGCACCCAGGTCGATGGCGTATTTCAGCTCGATGCGTACGGCAATCTGCGGATCACCCGCGACATCGTGCAGATTTTCGATTACTTCCTCAGTGCCGTGGGTGAGGAAAGCCTAGAACAAAGCATCCAGCGCCTGCAGGCCCATATCCGCAATCAGCTGCCCGCCCCCGCCGCAGCTCAGGCCATGGCCCTGCTGGAGCAATACCTCGACTACAAACGCCAATTGGTGCTGCTGGAGCGCGAGCTGCCACAACTGCCCGGCCTGGAGGCCCTGAAACAGCGCGAAATGGCCGTGCAGGCGCTGCGCGCGCGACTGTTCAGCAGCGAGGCGCACCAGGCGTTTTTCGCCACCGAGGAGCGCTACAACCTGTTCACCCTGGAGCGCCTGGCCATTCAGCGCGATGAGCGCCTGGATGCCCACGGCAAGGGCCAGGCCCTTGATCGGCTGCGTGAGGACTTACCGCAAGAGCTGCAAGCCAGCGTGTTGCCACAACTGCACAGCGAACTGCGCAGCCAGACTCAGGCCCTGCAAGCGGCCGGCGGCAGTGCCGCGCAAGTCCAGGCCCTGCGCCAGCAACTGGTCGGCAACCAGGCCGCCGCTCGCCTGCAGGCACTGGATCAACAGCGACAAAACTGGCAGCAACGCCTGCAGCGTTTTCAGCAGGAAAAAAGTGCGCTCGAAAACCACCCAGGGCTCAGCTCAGCCGACAAGCAAGCGGCCATTCAGCGCCTGGCCCAGGAGCAGTTCGACGCACGGGAGCGCTTGCGCCTGGACGCCAGCACACAACTGGCCAGCGCCAAGCCAGACAACCCATAAGCCAAGCGCGGTGGAGTCGGCTATTGGCCGCCTGAGCGTGGGGTTTCCAGGCTGTAACGCTCACGCACCAGGGCCAGACGGTATTTGTTGACGCTGCTGACATGGCTGACCGCCGCCAGGCCCAACTGCTCCATGGCCACCCGCTCGACCTGGAAAAACCACTGGTTGGCATTCAAACCGCGCCGCCGTGCCTCGGCCCGCAGGCTCTGTACCCGTTGTGGGCCCATGTTGTACGCCGCCAGGGCAAATGCCAGGCGCTCCGGCTCGGCAATTTGCCTGCTGGCAAAGAAGCGCCGCCGCAACATGGCCAGATAGCGGCTCGCCGCCTGCACGTTGCCCTGCAGATTGCTGATATTGCTCACCCCAACGCCCTGCGCCGCGGAGCGCGTGATCTGCATCAAGCCGGTGGCGCCATTGGCACCGCGCGCCGCCGGATTCAGGGACGACTCCTTGAAGGCCAACGCGGCCAAACTCAACCAGTCGAGGTCGCTCGGCTCGGCATGCCGTTGCAGCACCGCGCGCAGTTTTTCCAGGCGTTGCCGATCGGCCCGTGCCAGGGGGTAATGCACTCGATAGGCACGCCGATTGAGGCGCACAAAGGCTGCATCCTGATCACCCGGCGCAACATAACCGCGCAGAAACGCATCGGTCTTGGCCAGCAACATCGGCGCATCACGGCGCACCCACCAATGCATGTCGCGGCGCGTACCGATCTGCAGATGGCGCTCCACGCGCAGCCTGGGCATGACCTTGGCCCAGCGCTCGGCAATCGGTTGTTCAACCACGCTGAAGGGATAGATGCCGGCCTGCACCATCTCCAGCACATCTTCCACCGCCAGGCTGCTGTCCACCCATTCGATCAGCAGCGGCGCCAGCTTGCGTTGTCCCAGTTGCTGATTAAGCTGGCGCACGGCCTCGGCGGCGGCGCTGCCACGGGGCAAGCTCAGGTTGCGCCCGGCCAACTGCTCCAGACGCTGATAACGCCGCGTGCCCTGGCGCGTGACCAGCACCATCGCGACCTGGGCCACGGTGGCCCGGCTGGCACTGAGCAATTGGCCGTTGTTTATGTCCAGCAACTCGCCGGGAGCCAGCAGGTCACCCTCGCCGCGCTGCAGGGCCGCAACCAATTGCTCTTTGGCCTTGGGGATCAGGCGTAGGCGCAATGCCTGCTGACTGTCGCGGTTAAGGAACTGAACAAAACTGCGCAGCCGCTGCAGTTCAAGTCCAAGCGCCTGGCCCTTGACCTCGGCCGAACTGTGCCGACTCTGGTTGATCAGCACGCGCAACTCACCACGCTGGCGAATCTGCGCCAGGTCAACACTCATCTGCGCCTTGTGCTCGGGGTGCAACGGCTCGGCCAGGCGCGCACCGGCCGGCAGCGGCAGCCACAGCAACAGGTAAATAAACAGCCGTCGGATCATCCGCTCTCCCTACAGGCAACCAGGGCAACATCCGCCCGCCAGCCTGACAGATGGGCCGCCACGGCGGCCGCGGAGGTTCGCACAGTGCCGGCAAAGACGCCAGGCAAAGCTAAATGACTGGCCATCGATTGAGATATGCTGCCCGGCCAATTGAGGAGGCACCATGCAACTCATCGACATTGGCGTCAACCTGACCCACCCAAGCTTTGCCGAGCAGCAGCACGCCGTGCTGGAGCGGGCGATTGACGCAGGCGTATGCCAGATGCTGCTGACCGGCACCAGCCTGGATGGCAGCGAACAAGCCCTGCAGCTATGCCAACAACTCGACCCGCAAGCGCAGCGGCTCTTCGCCACGGCGGGGGGTCATCCCCATGACGCGAGCAGTTGGACGGCCGACAGCCCGCGCCTCCTGGCTGATCTGCTCAAGCACCCGCGCGCCCGCGCCGTGGGCGAATGCGGGCTGGATTTCAATCGCGACTTTTCCCCACGGCCCCTGCAGGAAAAAGCCCTGGAGCAACAACTGGCCCTGGCCGTGGACTTGCAACTGCCGGTGTTTCTCCATGAGCGCGACGCCAGCGAGCGCCTGCTGGCCATCCTGCGGGAATTTCGCGACCAGTTGCCGGCGGCGGTGCTGCATTGCTTCACCGGCGAGCAGCGCAGCCTGTTCGCCTACCTCGACCTGGACCTGCATATCGGCATCACCGGCTGGGTCTGCGATGAGCGCCGCGGCAGCCATCTGCACCCGCTGTTGCGCGAGATTCCGACCCAGCGCCTGATGCTGGAAAGCGATGCGCCCTTCCTGCTGCCACGCAACCTGCGCCCCAGGCCCAAGAGTGGCAAGAATGAACCGGCCTTTTTGCCCCTGGTGCTCCAGGAAGTGGCCATGCGTCGCGGCGAAAGCCCCGCACAACTGGCCGCCAGCACCAGCGCCAACGCCCGCCGTTTCTTCGCCCTGCCGGCCCTGCTCGAGCCGCCGAAGGCCGACTGAAGCCAACACCAAGCGCAGGCTTGCGCGGGCGAGCAAGCCAAGCGTCAGCCTGCCAATTGCGCTTGCCGGTTAAAGCTCATCCGCCACTGGCCGTTACAGTGAGCGAAACAACCTTGATACGGGTCAACGGACCAGTTGCACGACTGTAGAACAATGCTGGCCAGTTGCTATTTTGCACCTCAACCCTCTGCACTGAAGAAGATACCCATGGGCGCGTGGATGCGTGATTTATCCCTCAAGTACAAGTTCTGGGCAGTCAATGCCGTAGCGTTTCTGACCACCTTGCTGCTGGTTTTGTACGCCATGCAGGTGGAGCAGCAAACACTGGTCAGTGCCGCCAAGCGAGCGGCCCAGGAGCAGGCACAATTGCTTGCCGACTGGCCGGCCGAACAGGCGCTGCCCCGCGCTGAACAACTGCTGAGCTTTGCCAAGGGCAGCGCGCCAAGCCGCGCCGGCACCGCCGAACTGGCCCGCGCCCAGGGCTGGGTGGAGCTGGCGAACCAGGCCCCTGGCGCCGATCAAAGCCTGATCGGCGCCCAGGTGATTGACCTTGCCAACGGCCAGCGCCTGGCCGTGCTGGCCCACGCCCCAAGCTTGTGGCAGGTGTTTGAGCAACGCGCCTTCGGCTACGCCGTGGTGGTGTGCATCCTGATGCTGGCACTGCTGGCGGCCTCGCAACTGTTGATCCACTTCCTCCTGGTACACCTCAACACCCTTAAGGATGTGATGCTGCAGGTGGAAAAAAGTGGCGACCTGAACGCTCGCGTGCCGCTCTCCGGGCGCGATGAAGTGGGCCAGATGGCCAGCGCCTTCAACGCCATGCAGAGCGGTTATCTGCGCATCGTCAGCGCCGTCGCGCAAGCGGCCAGCCGCCTGGATGCGGATGCCGATCGGCTGGCGCTGAATATGCAAAATGTGCGTCAAGGCATGCTCGGCCAACAGAGCGAAACCGACCAGGTGGCCACCGCGATCAACGAGATGTCGGCCACCGTTCACCATATTGCCCAGTACACCGCCGAGACCCGCGATCAGTCGAAGAACGCCGACAGCCTGGCCGGTGCCGGGCAGAACGCCGTGGTTCGCGTCGGCCAGTCGATTGCCGGGTTGTCCGCCGGTGTGCAGCAAACCGCCGAAATGATCCAGCGCCTGGCCACCGACAGCCAGAAGATCAGCAACGTGGTCAATGAAATCCACGGGATTGCCGAACAAACCAACCTGCTGGCGCTCAACGCCGCCATCGAAGCCGCCCGCGCCGGCGAAATGGGCCGTGGCTTTGCCGTGGTGGCCGATGAGGTGCGCAACCTGGCCAAGCGCGTGCAAAGCTCCACCGACGAAATCACCACCATGATCGGCACCCTGCAGGCCGGCACCCGCGACGCCGTGGATTTCATGCAGGAAAGCTCGTTCAAGGCCGACGACTGCGTGCAACAGGCCCAGGAGGCCGGCGAGGCCCTGGCGGCGATTGCCGGTGCGGTCGGGCAAATGCGTGACAGCAATACCCAGATCGCGGTGGCGGCCGAACAGCAGAGCCAGGTCGCCGAAGAAA
Organism: Pseudomonas sp.; assembly: GCA_036835505.1. GTDB lineage: Bacteria > Pseudomonadota > Gammaproteobacteria > Pseudomonadales > Pseudomonadaceae > Aquipseudomonas. Next base: position 16,909 of record DAITLT010000008.1, on the reverse strand, counting down.
TGACCCGTGCGGTGGTGAGCATTCGCGATGTTACCGAGCAGACCGTGCAACAAACCGTCGAGTCAGCCAGTACCAGCAAGCACCTGGCCGAGCTGGCTACTGATCTGAGCAAGGCCATTCGCCAGTTGAAGTTCTAAGTCGCCACAAATAGCCTGCCGGACTCAAGGGTTCGACAGGCTCGCTTAGCCAAACACCGTCACCGTCTGCCGACTCAAGGCAATCAGCTCCCCGCGCGGGCTCCACAGGCCGGCGGCGATATGCCCGTAACCGTCGCGCGCATGCTCAACCTCAGCCTGGTACAGGCACCAGTCCTCGCTGCTCAGGGCCGGAAACGGCTGCACGAACTCGATGGTCCAGGTCAGCGAGCTGCCTGCGGCCGGAGCCTTCAGGTGCGGCAACACGGCGGGCGGCCAAGCGTCCACCAGGGCCAGCAAGTGCGCCTCCTGCAGCGCCTCCTGCGCGTCGTGATCACGCAGGCGCACCCAGCCGCCCATGTGCCGCGATTGATTGTTGCTAAACGGCATGCCGCCCTCACCCCAACGCATGGCCAGGTAGCGGGTAAATTCCGGGGTGACATTCTTGATGTAGGGCAGCTCCTGGCACTCGGCCACCGGCTTCATCGCCGGGGCGGGCAGCGCCGGCACATCGATCGCCGAGGCGCGCGAGGCGCCGAAACTGCCCTGTACCAGGGTGACGACCTGGCCATCTTGCAGCGCACGGCCCAGCACCTGGCTGACCGCCTTGCCCTCGCGCAACACCTCGGCCTCAAAACTCACCGGCGCATCCAGGACCAGGGGCCCGACAAAGGTCACCGCCAGCGAACGCAGCGGCCGCCCTGCGGGCACCTTGGCGCGCATGGCTTCGAACACCAGGGCCACGGCCAAGCCGCCAAACCCGGCGCGGCCCTGACCCCAGGCACTGGGAATCACCATCTCCTGGGGATTTTGTCGTACCGCATGGAGCAATTGAGAAAAGGTCATGCCAGCCTCGCAAGGAAAATTCAGTGACGATCTTAGGCGACGGCATTGGCCGTTAGGAATTTATTGAGCCGATATTTATCCCGCGGTTAGCCTGCTATCAGCCTCACGCGCCAAGGCAAACCCCGGCGCAACTCGGCCAAGTGGCGCGCCAGGGCCTGGGCATCCAGCGTTGCGGCGCCGTACTGCTGCGCCTCAAACGCCTGGGCAAAGACCCTGATCGCCGCAGCCTGCGCCGGCAACTGGCGGGCCGCGCGTTCGGCGTAGGCCCGTGGGCCTTCCGCGGCCTGGCGCGGCACGCCATGGCGCGCCAGCATACGCTCGAAACGGCGGAACTGGCGCAGCAGCGGATCGCGCTCGCGGCGCCAGGGTTTGAACAGAAACAGCGCCAGCAGCCCCAGCAATAGGCCACCGCCACCAACCAACGCCGTGCCGAGCAATTGACCATCCATGCGCCCAAACCAGTGTTGCAACAACTGCAACTGCTGAGCGCCCTGATAGCCCAGGACCCGGCGCTGCCAAGCGTGGTTGAGATCGTCCCAGCGCAGGCGCAACTGATTCAACCAGGCCACCTGGCGATAGCGCAGCGGCGACAGCGGTGAATCGGCGAGAAAACTCTGCTCGCCACTTAAGGCCTGCTCCAGCCCCTGTTCAATCCGCTCGGGGGCGACGGCAAAGGTCGGATCGACGCTGGTCCAGCCCTGCCCGGCTTGCCAGTATTCGACCCAGGCGTGGGCATCAAACTGACGCACGGTGTAGAAGTTACCGCGCGGGTTCAACTCACCACCCTGATAACCAGCCACCACCCGCGCTGGAATGCCGGCCGCACGCAACACAAAGGTCATGGCCCCGGCGTAATGGGCGCAAAAACCCCGGCGGGTACGAAACACAAACTCGTCGATGCTATCGACACCTACCGGGGGCGGTTTCAGGGTGTAGTGATAAGGCTCACGGTTGAAGTGCTCAAGCAACGCCTGCACCAGTGCGTCCGGCTGCGGGTGGCGCGCCCGCAACTCACGGGCCCAGGCCCGGCTGCGCGGGTCGCCCGCGGCCGGCAGTTGCAGGCTGTCGGCCAGCTCGCTGATCGGCCGATCGGCGTCACGCAGCACCGCTGGCCAGGAGCGCAGGCGATAGTGCAGCGGCTGATCAAGCGGCTGACGGGCCTGCACACTGAAGTCGCGGCGCACCTGCACACCACCCTCCTCGCTGCCCGCCACGTCCAGGGCAAACAGCCAGTTTCGCCCGCTGGCCTGGGCGATCACGCTGTAGTCCCAAAACTGGCCGCTGGGTTGCCATTGCGTGGCCCCCGGTTGATTGGACTGGGGCGCCTGGGACCAGCGCCGGCCATCAAAGCGCTCAAGGGTCAGGGCGCGCCAGTACAACTGCGGGCGCAACGGCGCTGAGCCGTTGAAGGTGGCGGTAAACACCAGCTCATCGGACTTGCTCAGCTCGGCAATATCGGCCGGCGCCATGCTGTCGGACAGGCCACTCAGGGCCTGGTTAGGGTTGGGCAGCGCCCACAGCGGCCCCAGGCGCGGAAAGAACACGAACAGCAGCAACATCAACGGCAGGGCCTGAGCCAGCAAGCCCAAGGCCAGGCGCAGGGTCGGCCAGGGACGCATGGCCAGCCGGCTTTGCTGCAGGCCGATCAAGGCCGCCAGCAGGGCACTGACCGGCAACAGGCTATAGGCGGCGGCCAGCAGACTGTCATCGAACAGGTAGGCGGTCACCACGCAGAAGAAGCCGAGCAGGATCAGCACTAGGGCGTCGCGCTGGCTGCGCAGCTCCACCAGTTTGAGCACAAACGCGGCGATCAACAGCACCACCCCCGCATCCAGGCCCACCAGGCTACCGCGCGAGGCGAGTACACCGGCCGCTGCGGCCAGCATCAGCCCAGCTTTGGCCAGGCGGGTCGGATAACCGACGCGCATGCGAAAGATCTGCACCCGCCAACCGGCGCAGCCCAGCCACAGGCCGATCACCCACAGCGGCAGATGGCCCAGGTGCGGCACAATCACCAGGGCTTGGGCCACCAGCAGCCAGGTCAGGCTGATGCGCGGAATGGCCGGCGGCAGGTGGGCGCCACTCATGGGCTGCGACCAAACAATGCCAGGGCCCGCAGGCAGGCCTCGCGCTGGGCGGCGCCGCTGGCCAGGGGCAACTGCTGGTCCGGCAGATGCAAGGCAAAAGCCTGCTGCGCCGCACTCAACTGCAATACCCAATGGCACAGGTGCGACAGGCGCGTCTCGACATCGCCACTCATGGTGTCGAAGTCCAGGCAGATATCGCGCCCCGCCAGGGCGGCAAAATCCTTCACCAGCAAACCCTGGCCCCGCGAGTAAGCCTTCCAGTGCAGGCGCTTTTTCGAGTCGCCCGGTTGGTAACTGCGCAGGCCCTGGAAGTCATCACTGCCTTGGCCCAGCGCGCGACTGCCCTGCTCTTCGCTGTCGTCTGCGCCGGCAGTGAGCAGTGGCAAATCGGCGGCCACGGGGCGTGGATAGACCAGCACAGACTGGTCCAGATCGACCCAACTCCAGGCCAGCAAAATGCCCAGGGGAAAGCGGCTTTCCACCCGCAAGCGGCCTGGTCGCAGCCAGCCACGGGCCAGCGCTGGCAGGTTCAGTTCGGCATCGCTGACGCCAGCGGCAGGCACATCCAGCACCTGTAAGTCCGCCTTCGACCAGCCCAAGGCGATGGCTTGATGCTCACGCCCGCCACTCTCCAGACGCAGGCGAAAACGCCCCTGCTCGCCGACAAACACCGGAGTGGCGGCCACGGCCCTGAGGGTCAAACCGCTCAGATTGCGGTAGGTATGCAGGATGGCAATGATAAACAGCGACATCAGCAGAAAGGTCAGGCCGTAGGCCAGGCTGTTCTGGTAATTGATGGCCGCCAACAGCATCAACAGCAAGACCAGAGCAAAGGCGCCGCCGCTGGCGCTTGGCACAATGAAAATACGCCGCTGGTTCAGGGTTACGCTGCTGGCGGCGGGGATGCGCCGGGCCAGCCAGCGCTGCCAGCGTGGTTGCAGGGCCGCCAACATCAGCGCCGACCTGGCATCACGGGCCACCCACCAGGGCCGCCAGTCACAGCGCCGGCACCTCGCGCAGCAGCCACTGCACCAGGGCACCGCCGCCATGGCCGGCCGGGTCAGCCTGCTCACGCAGGCGATGGCCAACCACCGCCGGCAGCACCGCCTGGATGTCTTCGGGTATCACGTAATCACGCCCAGCGAGAAACGCCCAGGCCTTAGCGGCCGCCAGCAAGGCCAGGCTGGCCCGTGGCGACAGGCCCCAGGCGAACTGCGGCTGGCTGCGCGTTGCCTCCACCAGGCGCAGCAGATAATCGACCAGGGCATCGCTGACCCGCACCTTGGGCACTTCGGCCTGGATCAGCGCCAACTCGCGGTGTTCCAGCAAGGGTTGCAGGCGCGGCAACAAGCCACGCCGGGCCTCACCCAACAGCAGCGCCTTTTCCGCCGCAGGCGCCGGATAACCGAGGGACAGGCGCATCAGAAAGCGATCCAACTGCGACTCCGGCAGGCTGAAGGTGCCGCCCTGGCTGATGGGGTTTTGCGTGGCAATCACAAAAAACGGCTCAGGCAGGGGCCGGGTCGCGCCCTCGATGGTCACCTGGCCCTCCTCCATGGCTTCGAGCAAGGCGCTCTGGCTCTTGGGCGTGGCCCGGTTGATCTCGTCGGCCAGCACCAACTCGGTAAAAATCGGTCCTGGATGGAAGACGAACTGGCCACTGTCCTTGTCAAACACCGAGGTGCCGAGAATGTCGCCGGGGAGCAGATCGGAGGTGAACTGGATGCGCTGAAAACTCAGGCCCAGCACCCGCGCCAGGGCATGGCTGAGGGTGGTCTTGCCCATGCCGGGCAAGTCTTCGATGAGCAAATGACCACGGGCCAGCAAACAAGCCAGGGCCAGACGCACCTGCGGCTCTTTGCCCAGGATCACCTGATTGACGGCCTGCAACACGGCATCCAGCTTACTGCGCATACGACTCTCCTCAAGGCAGGGGTCGATGCTACTGCGCGTATGCGTTGGCGCATAGACATTGGCAATCTTTGCTGACAATGGCCGCTCAGGGCAGATCGTTAGCAACCCTGGCCCGCCACTCTGGCTCGGCGAGCAAACCGAGCAAGGCGCTGTGCAGCAGCTCCAGAGAGCTGGTTGGCGTATCCGGGTGGCAGCCCATGGCGCGCAAGGTGCTGAGAAACACCAACGATGGCTGGCCCAGGGCGCTGTTGTCGGTCGCGACGAGCGCCTGGGCCGAGCGGGTGTCCGAGACCCACAGATCAAAACGCTTATGCCGCAGCATATTGGGGCCGAGCTTGGCGTTGCTGACTTCGATAACGCTAAAGCCGCGCTTGAGTAGATACTCGCCCAGGCCGCTGCCCAGGTAACTGCCGATGCTGTAGGGCCGCGCATCCTCCAGGGTCTGCAGACGCACCTCATGCCCCGCCGGGGCATACAGACCATAGCGACTGACCACCAGGGGGCTGATCCAGCGCAGGCTGGTTTCCCGCTCCTGGCTGCGCTCGATGGGGAACACGCAGGTGCCCGGTTGCTTGAGCGATGCCTGCAAGGCTCGTTTAAGCGGCAGCACCTCGATGCCATAGGGCACCCCCGCTCGCGCAAACAACTGCTTGATCAACTCGATGGTCGGCCCCTGCACGCGCCCGCCTTCGGCCTCGACCCAGGGCGGCTCATTGAAGGTCAGCAGGCGGATCGGCGCCTGGTCGGCCTGCACCGCAGACCCCAGCAGCACAGCCAGGCCCAGCAGCGCCAGGCGCAGAATGATCGGCAGGACGCTCATTGCCATTTACCAATTGCCTCCGGGTACGTCAGGGTCTGCCCAGCCGGCTGCTCATCACCTTGCGGCACGGGCGAGCCAGGCTGGGCCAGCCAGTAGGCGGCACCCTGCGGCGGGCCCAGGCGCGGTTCGCAGCGCTGCAAGTGGCCACGCTCAGCAATCCGCGCCAGCTCCAGATCCATCTGACTGGCCAGGTTGTGCAGGCTGCTGGCCACCGTTTGCCGTCCGTCCACCAACGGCCCCAACTGTTGCCACCAGAGTGCCGCCAGGGCCGCGTAATCCGGCACATTGGTGCCGGTCGGGGTCCACACATCGCGGGCCCGGCTGCGGTAAAACTCGACCAGGCCGCCCAGGCGCGGGGCGGCCTCGCTCATCGCCTGGGACTGCACATCGGAGAGGCGCACCGGGGTCAACCCGACCAGCGCCTTGCGCAGCGACAGCGTCTTGGCCACGGTAAATTGTGCATACAGCCAGGCGGCGGCCTGACGGTCGGCGGCGGTGCTGGTGAGCAAGGTCCAGGCGCCAACATCCTGATAGCCGGACTTCATTCCCGGCCGCCAGTAAGCACCAACCGGCGACGGCGCGACCCGCCAGCGCGCACTGCCATCGGGGTTGTGCAAGGCATTGCCGGGCTGCAACAGATCCGGCACAAAGGCCGTGTACCAGAAAATCTGCTGGGCGATCTGGCCCTTGGGCACCCACTCGGCCGAGCTGTTAAAGGTCATCTGCCGCGCCTCGGGCGGGGCAAAACGATCCAGCCAGGTCTTATATTTGCTCATCGCATAGATCGCCGCCGGGCTGTCCAGGGCGCCGCCGCGGCTGACCGAGGCACCCACCGGATGACAGCCGTCCACGCGAATGCCCCAGTCATCCACCGGCAGACCATTGGGCAAGCCCGGATCACCAACCCCGGCCAGCCCCAGCCAGGCATCGGAAAAGCGCCAGCCCAGGGACGGGTCCATGCGTCCGTAATCCATATGGCCCCAGACCCGCTGGCCGTCCAGCTCGCGCACATGCTCGGTGAAGAACTCGGCGATGTCCTCATAGGCCCGCCAGTTCTGCGGCACCCCCAGGGGGTAGCCGTAACGCTGAGCGAACGCCTGCTTGAGCTCAGGGCGGTTGAACCAGTCATGGCGGTACCAATAGAGGTTGGCAAACTGCTGGTCGGGCAACTGATAGAGCTTGCCATCCGGCCCGCTGGTAAAGCGCAGGCCCATAAAATCGGTCAGGTCGAGGGTTGGCAGGGTCACCTCGCGGCCCGCGCCGGCCATATAGTCGGACAGCACCAGGGTCTTGCCCATGCGAAAGTGGCTGCCGATAAAGTCGCTGTCATTCACATAGCCGTCATAGATCGGCAGGCTGGTCTGCATCTGCGCCTGGAGTTTCTTGACCACGTCGTCTTCGCCGGTGATCTCGTGTACCACCTGAATCCCGGTGATGTCGGCAAAAGCCCGCGCCAGCACCTTGCTCTCGTATTCGTGGGTGGGAATCTGCTCGGAAACCACGCGAATCTGCAGGCCGCGATAAGGCGCGGCGGCGCGAATAAACCAGCTCATTTCCGCCAGTTGCTCGGCGGCCGTCAGGGTCGAGGGCTGAAACTCCTTGGCAATCCAGCTCTGCGCCTGGGCCAGTTGTTCCTTGGGCAGCGCCTCCTGGGCCAGTAGCGGATAGCTAGAAAGGCTCGTTGCCAGCAGTCCCCACAAGACTCTCTGCGACAACCAAGCGAAGGGTAACGGCATAAAATGGCAGCCTTAAACGCATAAATGGCGTGTTAATTTAGGCTGAATATAGCTGCAAACGGCGCAGCCAACCTGTGCCATCCAGCATCTGCAAACAACAAGGGAGAACCCCATGGCAAAGCGCGTAGCGCTGGTGCTCGGCTCGGGCGGTGCGCGCGGTTATGCGCATATCGGCGTGATCGAAGAATTACAGGCCCGCGGCTATACAATCGGCTGCATTGCCGGCTGCTCCATGGGCGCCGTGGTCGGCGGGATTTATGCCGCCGGCAAGCTGCGCGAATACCGCGAATGGATCGAGAGCCTGGACTACCTGGATGTGCTGCGCCTGCTGGATGTGAGCTTTCGTTTGGGCGCCATTCGTGGCGAAAAGATCTTCGGCAAGATTCGCGAACTGCTCGGCGAGATCAATATCGAAGACCTGAGCATCCCCTACACCGCCGTCGCCACCGACCTCACCAATCAGCAGGAAATCTGGTTTCAGGAAGGTTGCCTGCACCAGGCCATGCGCGCCTCGGCGGCGATTCCCAGCCTGTTCACCCCGGTCGTGCAGGGCCAGCGCATGCTGGTGGACGGCGGCCTGCTCAACCCCCTGCCGATCGTGCCGGTGGTGGCCAGCCATTGCGACCTGATCATCGCGGTCAACCTCAGCGCCACCAACCAGAAGCAGTACCAGTTGCCGGTCATCGAGCGGCCGCCGGCATTGAAAAACCGCTTCGACCTGCTGATGGAATCCCTCGGCTCGCGCTTGCCGTTCAAGCGCAAGGGCAGCGAGGTTGACGATGGCGAATTACTCTTGCTCGACGCCACCGCCGCCAATGCCTGGCAGGAAGCCAGCGCCAGCAAGCTGCAGGCTTCATCGAGCACCTGCGCCAGCGGTTCGCGGATCAGCGACCTGAGCGGCCCGGCGTCGCTGCTGGAGGTGATCAACCAGAGTTTCGAGGTCATGCAAACCTCGCTGGCGCAGTACAAGATTGCCGGTTATCCGCCGGACATCCTGATCAACATCCCCAAGCGCGTGTGCCGTTCGTTCGAGTTCTACAAAGCCCCGGAGCTGATCCAGCTGGGCCGCATCATTGCCCACGACACCCTGGATAAATACGAGCGCGACAACGCCTGAGCGCTGTTAAAGCTCAAGCAAGCGATACCCGACGCCAGCCTCGGTGACGATAAAGCGTGGTGCGGCAGGGTCGTCATTGAGTTTCTGCCGCAGATGGCCGACCACCACCCGCAGGTAGTGGCTGTCGTCTGCGTGGCTGGGGCCCCAGATGTCCTTGAGCAGTTGCTGCTGGGTGACGACCCGGCCCAGATGGCGCGCCAACAGGGCCAGCACGTCGTACTCCTTGCGCGTCAGGGCAACCTCGGCGCCGTCCAGGGTTACCCGCCGATAGGCAAAATCCACGCTTAGCGCACCGCTGCTGATACGCGCCTGCGCCTGTTCTGCACCGCCGGCCTGGCGCAACAAGGCGCGCACGCGGGCCAGAAACTCCTGAATGCCGAAGGGTTTGGTCACGTAGTCATTGGCGCCGCCGTCCAGGGCCAGGACTTTTTCACTCTCGCTGGCGCGCACCGAGAGCACCAGCACCGGCACCTGCGACCACTCGCGCAGTTCGCGCAGCACGGCCTGACCGTCCATGTCCGGCAGGCCGAGGTCGAGCACCACCAAGTCCGGTTTGCTCAACGCCGCGTGGGCCAGGCCTTCACTGCCATTGACCGCTTCCAGCACCTTGTAGCCCTGGGCGATCAGGCTGATGCGCAGAAACTTGCGGATCTGCGCTTCGTCATCAATTACCAGGAGGGTGGGTTGATTACTGGTCATCGCTCTCGTTCGTCAAAAGGCCTACTGATCATCGTCAAGCGCTGGCTGGGGATGCAGCGGCAGGTGCAGGCACAGGGTAGCACCGCGGCCATCCAGGCCGTCATCCACGCTCACCCGGCCGCCGTGGGCACCGAGCATGCCCTGACAGATGGCCAAGCCCAGGCCCGTGCCCTGGCCGCCACGGTCACCGCGCGCTGCGGTATAGAACATGTCGAAAATCTTCTCCCGTTCGTGGGCCGGAATCCCCGGCCCTTGATCACTCACACAAAAGCGCAGCTCCTGGGCATCACTGTCGGCGCTGATGCGCAAACGGCCCTGGCTGGGCGAAAAGCGTGCGGCATTCTCCAGCACGTTGATCAACGCCTGCTCGATCAGCGCCCCGTGTACATACAGCAAGGGCAACTGCTGCGGCACCTGCAGCTCGACCTGCAAGGGGGCCAACACCGGGCGCAAACGCTGCACGGCGCTGGCGACGATGTCGGCGGGCGCCACCCAGTCGCGCGCCAGGGCCAGGCCGCCGTGGCCCAGGCGGGTCATGTCCAGCAGATTCTGGATATAGCGATCCAGGCGCTCGGCCTCATCGCGGGTGCTCTCCAGCAGCTCACGCCGGTCGTTCAACGGAATGCGCTCGCCGAGGGCCAGCAGGCTGTCGATAGACCCACGCATAACGGTCAAGGGCGTGCGCAAGTCATGGGACACCGAGGCCAGCAAGGCGCTGCGCAACTCTTCGGTTTGCCCATGCAGGCGCGCGGCCTCCAGCTCCTGCGCCAACTGCGCGCGCTCCAGCGCCTGGGCCAGGGGCTGCGCCAAGGCAGCGAGCAAGCGGCGCTGCTCCGGGGCCAAGGGCCGCTGATCTTTTGGGCTCACCCCGAGCAATGCCAACGGGCCTTCCTGGGCCGACAAGGGCCACCACCACCAGCGCCCACCGGGCAAGGTGCCGGTGCCCAAGCCGGCGGCCTGCTCGTGCTGCCAGGCCCAGTCAGCCGCGGCGCGCTCCTGCTCGGTGAGCAACCGTTGCACCCCGGCTTCGACCTTCCAGACCTCATCGTCGCTGCGCGCCAGCACACTGATCTCAAGCTCGTTCCAACCACTCAGGTGTTGCAGGGCGGCGGCCAGCACTGCCTGCCGATCGGTGGCGGCGGTCAGTTTGCGCGACAGGTCCAACAGCGCCGTGGTTTCTGCCTGGGTCTGGCGCAGGGCTTCCAGCTGCCGGCGTTGGCGGCTGGCCAGATTGCCGGTCAAGGCGGCCATCAGCAAGAAGAACAGCAGGGTCAGCACGTCTTGCTGGCGGGCGATGGTCAGCGACCAGGTCGGCGGCACAAAGAAGAAGTTGTACGCCAGAAACGACAGCCCGGCGCAGGCCAGGGCCGGCCCCAGGCTGCTGCGCACCGCCACCAGCAACACCGCAGCGAGAAACACCAGGGAGATGTTGGGCAACTCAAGAAAACGCGAAACCCCCAGCGCCACCAAGGTGGCGCCCACGGTCGCCAGCAAGGCCAGGAAATAGTCCTGCCACTGCAGCGGCAAGCGCCGCCGACTGCTCGCCTGCGGTGGCTCATCCTGGCTGTCCAGCACACTGATTTCTAAGCCCTGGCCCAGCATCAACAGGCGTTCGGCCAGGCCGCGACCGAAGTAACGGCGGCGCAGATACTGGCGGCTACGGCCCACCAGAATCACGCTGGCGCGGCGCTCGCGGGCATGCTCGACCAGGGTTTTCGCCACCTCGCCGGCACGCAGGCTGATGACCTCCCCGCCCAGGCGCTCGGCCAACTGCTGCGCTGCCTGCAGATAACCCAGGCCTTGCTCATCGCGCTCCGCGCCGATGTCGACATGCACCACCGACCAGGGCAGATGACGCCGCTCCGCCACCCGACTGGCATGCCGCACCAGGCGTTCGGCGTCTTCACTGGCGTCGATGCCGACCAGCAAGCGCCCACGCAGCGCAGGCGCCTGCTGCCCCTGCAGGCGGTAACGCCGGCTGAGGTCGGCATCCACCCGCGCCGCTGCCGTTTGCATGGCCAACTCGCGCAGTGCGGTGAGGTTGGTCTGCGAGAAAAACGCATCAATCGCCGCCCGCGCCTGCTCCGGCACGTAGACCTTGCCGTCGTGCAAGCGCTCCAGTAGTTCCCGTGGTGGCAGGTCGATCAGCAAAATCTCATCGGCTTCTTGCAGCACCCAGTCCGGCACGGTTTCACGCACCTGCACACCGGTGATGTCGCGGACCTGATCGTTGAGGCTTTCCAGGTGCTGGACGTTGACCGTGGTGTAGATGTCGATGCCCGCCTCCAGCAGCTCGCGCACGTCTTGCCAGCGCTTGCTGTGGCGGCTGCCGGGGGCGTTGCTGTGGGCCAGCTCATCAACCAGCAACAGCTTGGGCGGCTTGGCCAGAATGCCGTCCAGGTCCATCTCGGTCATGGCCACGTCGCGGTAGATGAGGCTGCGCTGCGGTTGCTGCGGCACGCCCACCAGCAAGGCTTCGGTCTCCGCCCGGCCATGGGTTTCCACCACCCCGGCGCGCAGGTCAACGCCCTGCCGTAGTTGCGCCTGGGCGGCCTGCAACATGGCAAAGGTCTTGCCGACGCCGGGGGCCGCGCCGAGGAAAACTTTCAACCGGCCACGGCCCTCGCGAGGCATCTCGGCTAACAGGGCATCGGCACGTACCGCATCACTCATAGGGCTTACTCAGGGGCAACAAGGCTGTGATTGTCGGCCAGGGCCAGGTTGAGGGCCAGCACATTGACCACTGCCGGCCCCACCAAAGGCTTCTCAGTGTGTTGCACCAGCAGGCGCTCCAAGGCTTCAACCGGTATGCCGCGGGCGGCCGCGATGCGGGCAATCTGGTAGCGCGCGGCCGCTGGCGGCAGGTGCGGATCAAGGCCACTGCCGGAGGTGGTCAGCAGCGCCATCGGCACCGCCCCCTGGCCGGCCACGCTGAGTTGGGCGGCATCGCTGGCGACCCGTTCAGCCAAGGCCGGGTTGCTCGGTGCCAGGTTGCTGGCACCGCTGGCGACCGTGGCGAACCCGGCTGCCGAGGGCCGCGACTGGAACCACTCGGCGCCACTGAATGGTTGTGCCAGCAGCGCACTGCCGCGCACCTCACCCTTGGCATCCTTGACCAGGCTGCCGTTGGCTTGCGCCGGGAACGCCAATTGAGCGATGCCGGTGACCGTCAGCGGGTACACCACTCCGGTCAGCAACGTCAGCAGGGCCAACAGACTCACAGCAGGACGAAGTTGTTTAAGCATGATCATTCTCCAAATTCT
>DAITLT010000008.1:0-4193 GCA_036835505.1 Pseudomonas sp. | reverse complement strand
GCCACCAGCAGCAGGTCAATCAGCTTGATCCCGATAAAGGGCGCGATGATGCCGCCCAGGCCGTAGATCAGCAGGTTGCGGCGCAGCAAACTCGCGGCATCCAGCGCCTGGACCCTTACCCCACGCAGGGCCAGGGGAATCAGCGCGACGATAATCAGGGCGTTAAACACGATCGCCGAGAGAATCGCGCTCTGCGGGCTGTGCAGGCCCATCAGGTTGAGCACGCCGAGCTGTGGGTAGATGCCGGCAAACAGCGCCGGCAGGATGGCGAAGTACTTGGCGATGTCGTTGGCCACCGAGAAGGTGGTCAGCGCGCCACGGGTCACCAGCAGCTCTTTGCCGACCTGCACCACGTCCAGCAACTTGGTTGGGTCGCTGTCCAGGTCCACCAGGTTGGCGGCCTCGCGGGCGGCCTGGGTGCCATCGTTCATGGCCATGCCGACGTCGGCCTGGGCCAGCGCCGGGGCGTCGTTGGCACCGTCGCCACACATGGCGACCATCTTGCCTTCGGCCTGTTCACTGCGGATGCGCTGCAGTTTGCGCTCAGGCGTAGCCTCGGCAATAAAGTCATCGACCCCGGCTTCGGCGGCAATTGCAGCCGCAGTCAGCGGGTTATCGCCGGTCACCATGATGGTGCGAATACCCATCGCCCGCAGCTCGGCGAAACGCTCGCGAATGCCGGGTTTAACCACGTCCTTCAGGTGAATGGCACCGAGCAACTGGCCGTCGCCGGCCACCAGCAAAGGCGTGCCCCCGCTCTGGGCGATTCTCTCAACGTCGCGGGCCAGGGCCGCCGGCACCTGCTCGCGGCTCAGATTGAGGTAATTGAGCACCGAATCGACCGCACCCTTGCGGTAGCTATGCCCTTGCCAGTCGGCCCCGGACAAGCGGGTTTCGGCCGTGAACGGAATCACCTTGATCGTCTCACGGGCCGGCTCCTGCATCGGGTGCAGGCCGCGCAGGTACTCGACAATCGACTTGCCCTCGGCGGTGTCATCGGCCAACGAGGCCAGCAACGCCGCTTGCGCCAAGTCGCTGGTGGACACGCTCGGCGCCTTGAGCATGGCGCTGCAGCGGCGGTTACCGAAGGTGATGGTGCCGGTCTTGTCCAGCAGCAACACGTGTACGTCACCGGCCGCCTCTACTGCACGGCCAGACTTGGCGATCACGTTCAGGCGCACCAGGCGGTCCATGCCGGCGATGCCGATGGCCGACAGCAAGCCACCAATGGTGGTCGGAATCAGCGTCACCAACAGCGCCACCAGGTACACCAGCGGCAGATCGCCGCCGGCATAACGGGCGAACGGCTGCAGGGTGGCCACCACCAGCAGGAAGATCAGCGTCAGGCCGATCAGCAAAATATCCAGTGCCACCTCATTGGGGGTTTTCTGCCGCTGGGCGCCTTCCACCAGGGCGATCATCCGATCCAGGGGCGACTCGCCTGGATCGGCGGTGATCTGCACCAGCAACCAATCCGAGACCACCCCGGTATTGCCGGTTACGGCCGAACGGTCGCCACCGGACTCACGAATCACTGGCGCAGACTCACCGGTAATCGCTGCCTCGTTGACCGCCGCGATACCTTCGATTACCTCGCCGTCACCGGGAATCTGCTCGCCGCACTCAACCCGCACGATGTCACCACGGCGCAGGCTGCTGGCGGCCACCGTGGTGTAGTGCCCCGGACGGGTTTGCTTGCGCGCACTCAGGCCCTGGCTGCCCGCCTTGAGGCTGTCGGCGCGGGCTTTACCCCGGCCTTCGGCCAAGGCTTCGGCGAAGTTGGCAAACAGCACGGTGAACCACAGCCACAGGGCGATCTGCAGCGCCAGCCCCGTGGTCACTTGTGGGCTGGGTACAAAGCACAGCAGCGTGGTGACCACAGCCGTCAACTCCACCACCAGCATCACCGGGGAGCGCATCAGTTGGCGCGGATCGAGCTTGACGAAGGCTTGTTTCAGCGCCGGTTGCCACAGCGCCGCCAGGCTGGTCTTGGCCTGTTTGCTCTCTTGCTTGGCGCTGTTCGGCGCCTTGGTCTGCGAATTCATAGCGGATTCCTTATTGAGCCAACATGCCCAGATGTTCGGCAATCGGGCCCAGGGCCAGTGCCGGCAGGAAGGTCAAACCACCCACCAGCAAGATGGTCAACGTCAGCAAGGTGACGAACAGCGGGCCGTGGGTGGGGAAGCTGTTGCTGCCAATCGGCGCGCGCTTCTTCGCCGCCAGGCTGCCGGCAATCGCCAGAATCGGCAGGATGTAACCGAAGCGGCCAATCAGCATCGCCAGGCCAATCATCAGGTTGTGGTACGGCATGTTGGCGCCGAAGCCTGCGAACGCGGAGCCGTTATTCGCTGAGCCCGAGGTATAGGCATAGAGAATCTGGCTAAAGCCGTGGGCACCGGGGTTGCTTACCGAGGCTGCCGCCACCGGCAAACTGGCGGCCAAGGCACCCAGTACCAAGACACCGACCGGCATCACCAGCAAGGTGGCCACCAGCAAGCGGACTTCACGGGCTTCGAGCTTCTTGCCGAGGTATTCCGGGGTGCGGCCGATCATCAGGCCGGCCAGGAACACAGCAATCAACACGAACAGCAACATGCCGTACAACCCGGCACCGACGCCGCCAAAGATCACTTCACCGAGCATCATGTTGAACATCGGCAGCATGCCGCCCAGCGGGCTGAAGCTGTCGTGCATGGCATTCACCGAACCGTTGGACGCGGCCGTGGTGGTCACCGCCCAGAGGCTCGAAGCAACAGTACCGAAGCGGCTTTCCTTACCTTCCAGCGAACCGACTTGCTCAATCGAGGCGGCGCTCAGGGCCGGGTTGGGCTGCAGCTCGGAATAGGTGGTCACACCCAGGCCGAGCACAAACAGAATCAGCATGCTGGCCAGCAGCGCGCGGCTCTGGCGCAAATCCTTGACGTAATGACCGAAGGTGAACAGCAAGGCCACCGGAATCAGGATGATCGAGGCCACCTCGAACAGGTTGCTCCACGCGGTCGGGTTCTCAAACGGGTGCGCCGAGTTGACGCCAAAGAAGCCGCCACCGTTGGTGCCTAATTGCTTGATCGCGATCTGGCTGGCAGCCGGGCCCAACGGAATGGTCTGGTCGGCGCCTTGCAGGGTCACGGCGTGGACGTAGTCGAGAAAGGTTTGCGGCACGCCCTGCCACACCAGCAACAACGCCAGAATCAGGCAGAACGGCAACAGGCCGTAGAGGGTGGCGCGGGTCAGGTCGACCCAGAAGTTACCCAGGTTGTGGGTCGACTTGCGCGCAATGCCGCGACAGAACACCACCAGCACCGCCAAGCCAACCGCCGGGCTGACGAAGTTTTGCACGCCCAAACCGACCATCTGACTGAAGTAACTCAGCGAGGCTTCACCGCTGTAGGCCTGCCAGTTGGTGTTGGTGACAAAACTCACCGCGGTATTGAACGCCAGCGTCCATTCCATGCCCGGCAAGTGTTGCGGGTTAAGCGGCAAGCTGCCTTGCATCAGCAAAATGCTGAACAGCACCACCAGGCTGACCGCAGTAAAGGCCAACAAGGCCAGGGTATAGGTTTTCCAGTCTTGCTCGGCGCGCTCATCCACCCCACCAAGCCGGTAACAAAGCCGCTCGACCGGCTGCAACAGCGGCGTGAGCAGGGTCTTCTGCCCCTCCATCACCCGGTACAGGTAACGCCCGAGAAAGGGTGCTGGCGCCAACACCAACACGAAAAAGGCCAGCAATAGCCAATAATCTTGAGCTTGCATGGCGCCCCCTAGCTACGATCGGCGCGCAGCAGCGCGACCAACAAATAGATAAAAAGTCCTATGGCCATAGCCAAGGACAACCCATCGAGAAAGTTCATCTGTCCTACTCCTGGAAGCGGCTGTATCGCTGCTGGACAAAGCTTGCGCAAAAGTGCCGTAAAGACGCGATTGCCACGCCACGGGCTGGGCATAAAGAAACCGTAAAATTTGACCGCGCAGGCAGCTAGCGCGGGCATGGCGTTGTGTATCAAGGTCGATACAGTGCCGACACGCTGCCGATACGCCGACCCGCCAGCATGGCGACGGGCGGCGCTGCAGGGCATGGTCGCCGCGGTTATGACAGGCTAGGATGCCCGCCCCCTCCCACAGCCCTGAAGTCGATGGAGCCTGCACCGGTGCCCCCCTTGAATGCACATGACGTGCGCCCCCGTAGCACCCGC
>DAITLT010000007.1:0-25519 GCA_036835505.1 Pseudomonas sp. | reverse complement strand
GTTCGGCGTCCATCGAGGCCTTGAGGAAGCTGCGCAGGTTCTTGCTCAGGTTGGAGGGGTAGGCCCAGGGCATGTCTTCTTCTTCGGGGCCGTATTGCATGCCCTCCTGCAGTTGGCTTACCAGGTTTTGCAGGGCGCTATTGAGGGCCGCATCGCCTTGCGCCAGCAAGGGTTGGGTGACGTTTTGCAGCGCCTGCAGATCGGCCTGCACCTGTTGCCCATGCTCGGGCTGCAGGCCTTCGCCGCGATAGATCATAAAGCTGCTGGCGGCCCGGCAGGCGTAGATCTGCGCCTGCTCGTAACTGGCGGGGGCGGCCGTGGCACTGAGGCTGAACAGGCCCAACAGCAAGCTGGCGATAATCCACAGGGGGCGGCGGGTGCTGAGCATGGGCGAAACCTTTGGCAATCTGCACGGTGGGTGCGGGCGACTTTAGGCAGCGCTGGATTGCCCGTCACTCGCTCAAAGGTGTGATTTGCCGAGCCTGGGCGGCGCCCTGCAGACCCCGTGGCGCCTGTTGTGCAAGGGTTTTTCCGGGGTTGGGTAGGGGGGTTACAGGTTGCTGGCAATGAGGGCGCGCGGTGCTCTCGGGAGCCTTTCGTGCGCGCCTCAGGCAAGCGCTCTGGCCGGCCGTTGTGCGCTGTTGGGCGGGGGCGGGGGCGGGCGTGCTACTGGGCTTTTATGCCTGTTACTGCCTGGCGAGCAGGCGCCGACGAAAGGCCCCCGGCGTTTCGCCGCACAGTTGCTTGAACAGGCGGGCGAAGGTGGCGCGATCCTGGTAGCCGACGGCCAGGGCTATCTGTTCCAGGGTTGGCTGGGGCTGGTGCAGGGCGTCCTGGGCGGCAGTGATGCGCAGGCGTTGCAGGTAGTCGATCGGGGTCAGGCCGGTGGCGGCCTTGAAGCGGCGTAGCAGGCTGCGACTAGAGCAGTGCAGGCGCGCAGCCAGTTGTTCGAGGTTGAGTGCCTGGGCGTGGTGCTGTTGCAGCCAAACCAGCAGTGCGCTGATTCCCGCATCAGTCTGCTGGGTGTCTGGCAGCAGAGGTTGGAAGCGACTCTGCAGGCCGCGATGGCGCTCCACCACCAGGGTGTCAGCCACGCGTTGGGCCAGCCAGGGGCCGGCGTGCCAGCCGATCAGGTGCAGGCACAGATCGAGGCCGGCCTGGGCGCCGCCCGAGCAGAAGCGGTTTTGCTGCTGGCTGAGCAGGGCGTGCTCGTTGAGCTGAACCTTGGGGAAGCGCTGGCGAAAGCACTCGGCCAGGGCCCAATGGGTGGTGGCCGGGCCGCCATCGAGCAGGCCGGCGGCGGCCAGCAGGAAGGCGCCGCTGCACAGGCTGGCCAGTTGCTGGCTGGGCGGGCGGCGGGCCAGCCAGGCGAGCAGACTGCGGTGTTGGCTGAGCAGGGCGTCGATGTCACTGCCGCTGGCTGGCAGCACAATCAGGTCGGCGTGTTCGGCGCTGGCCAGGTCGCCATCCACCTGAATTTGCGCATAGTCGAGGATTACCGGCCGACCATCGACGCTGAACCTGTGCAGGGTAAATCGGCGTTGCCCGCCCAGGCGGTTGGCCAGGCTAAAGGCGTCGCAGGCCTGGCTCAGGCTGGAACACAGCGTGTATGGGCTGACGAATATCGCAACCTGAATCATGGGCTGTTCCTGGGGTGAGCGAGTTGGCGATTATCAACGCAAAGTTGGCATTAATGCCAATCGCCGGACTGTCTGGGGCCGACCATACTGAGCGCCTGTCCTTATCGGAATGCCGCCATGAACCATCCCAATGTCGCACTCATCCACACCTTCTATCAGGCCTTCCAGCGCCTGGATGGAGACGCCATGGCCGCCTGCTACAGCGCCGATGTGCGCTTCAGTGACCCGCTATTTGTCGATTTGCACGGCCGTGAGGCCGGCGATATGTGGCGCATGCTGTGTGCTCGGGCGGCTGACTTTTCCCTGACGTATAGCGGCGTGGAGGCTGACGCTCGGCGTGGCTCGGCGCAGTGGGTGGCGCGTTACACCTTCAGCCAGACCGGGCGCACGGTGGTCAATGTGATCCGCGCCGAGTTCGTCTTCGCTGACGGCTGCATCATCGAGCACCGCGAGCATTTCGACCTGTGGCGTTGGAGTCGTCAGGCCCTGGGCCTCAAGGGCTGGCTGCTGGGCTGGTTGCCGGCCGTACAGGGCGCCATCCGCAGCCAGGCGCGGCGCGGGCTGGCGGGCTTCCGGGCGAAGCTGACCTGAAGTTTCGGCGCGGCATGCCTCGTTTGTTCTGGTACGCAGAGCTAACGCGCAGGTTTGCAAACTGTCTGCCGAGGTGTCCAATGCCGTTCACTTAGGTCAAGTGAACGGCATTTTTGTAGCCCGGATGAAATCCGCGGGGATTGTCGTCCTGCACGTCCCGCCCGGATTTCAGAGGGCTACGCTTGTGGCACCCTAAGTAAATTGCATTGCGCCGAGGTGTCGGCATGCTGGGCCGCCGGCCCCAGGGTTCGCTACACTCTGCCCATGATTTTTATCGGGACAGTGGCGGATGAAATGGCTGTTGTGGTTGTGCTTAAGCCTTGTCGGCCTGGTGCCAGGTGTGCAAGCGGATGAGGTGACCTGGCTGGGCAGTGATTATCCGCCGATGGCCATGAGTCAGGGGGCGTACGCCAATCAGGGCTATATCAATGCCCTGTACGGGTTCCTGCAGGCGGCCTTGCCGCAGCATCGCTTCCATGAGCAAATTCTGCCCTGGGCGCGGGTCATGCATATGGCTCAGCGGGGCGGCCCGTATTGCCTGATCAGTGCCTTCCGTACCCCGCAGCGCAGCGAATTTCTACGTTTTAGCCAGCCTTATGGGTATTTATTGCCGCTCGGCGTGGTGATCCGTGCGCAGGATCGGGGGCGCTTTGCTCCTTATATCAATGCCGAAGGATTACTGGCTTTGGCCCAGGTGCTGGAGGACTCGTCCATCAACCTGGGCGTGGCTGGCGGGCGCAGTTATGGGCCGCGCATTGACCAGGTCTTGAGTGCGCCGCTGCAGCGCGGGGCGGTGAATGTCCAGCAGATTTACCAGGGTGAATCGACCAAGAGCCTGTTCGACATGCTCGGCTACAAGCGCATCGACTATGTGTTCAGCTATCCCAGCGAGGTGGTCTATTACGCCCAGGCTGGCCGGGATTTGTTGTTCTTCCCGATCGCTGGCAACAGCCAGTTGCTCGAGGGCCGCCTGAGTTGCACTAAGGGCCCGGTGACCGATCGGGTGTTTGCCGATATAACCGCGCTGGTGCCAAGCCCGGCCTCGACGGCGGTTTTCCAGGCCGCCTATGAGCGCTGGCTACCGGCTTATTTGCTGGAGCCTTATCGGCAACAATTGGCGACAAAACCTGCAAGTGGCTTTTAGGCGTCGCTGCGTTGGCATAGTTATAGCGGGCGGACCTTGTCTTTAGCGTCCAGCATCGCGTTGGTGCGTCGACGGCCAATATCGTGGCCTACGCCAAGACGCTGGGGCGATTGCATCTATTGCAAGCCGTGGCGCTGCAGGATGCTGGCGTAGCTGCCGTCGGCGCGCATCTCTTGCAGCGCCTGATTAAAGGCACGGACGATTTGCACGCTTTGCGGGTGCTTGCGGCGCACCAGAATATGCAATGGCGATGCAGACAGTTCCACGGGCAAAAACTCCAGCGCCGGAGCCAGCTCGACCAGTTCATGGCTGAGGTAGTACTTGGCCACCCATTCGTCTTCCAGGGTCAGATCGATACGCCCGGCGGCGAGCATGCGCGCGGCAATCGGAAAGCTGGCGACTATCTGCTTGTTCAAGCGCGGGTCGTTGTCGAACGCCGGGGCGTAGGCAAAGCCCCTGGCCACGGCGATGCTGTAGGGCAGCAGATCATCCAGTTGGTTGAACTGGATGCTACTGCCGGTGCGTCGCAGAAAGCGGATGCGATTAACCATGTAGGGCTCGGAATACAGCCCGTAGACTTGCCGCTCGGCGGCGAACCAGGTGGGCACCAGGACGTCATAGCGATCCTGTTGCATGCCTTGCAGGGCGCGGGCCCAGGGCACCTCATGGTATTCGCTGGCATAACCGGCACGCTGCAGGGCGCTGCTGACCAGGTCGCTGGCCAGGCCATTGTTGAGCAATTGCTGATCGGTGAAGGGTGGCCAGGCGTTGGCCACCAGGCGCAGCGGTTCGGCCGGCAACACTGCCGTGCAGAAGAGCAGGCTGAACAGGCAGCCACACAAGCGCAGGTGACCCACGGTGGTTGTCCTTGCAGGTGAGTCAGTTGAGCGTAGACCCTGAGCGAGCAAGTCTGCAGCAGCGCCTGGTTGGCTGCCAACCCCTCCCGCCCAGTGCATCCATGTGTCTTGCCCGGTAGGCGGGACATCTTCATTGAACGTGGGTGGTTTTGCCGTGCGGCGTTGGTCTGACAGACGGACGCGCCTCGCCCGGTTGTGGCAAACTCCACCCTTTGTTACGGGGTGTGTGGCGGCTTGCCAGCGCCACCCCGTATTGCTGGTGAATTTGTGCCTGTGGTGTGCAGCCCAGAGGCTTTAGCGCATAACCGGCCACTGCGGGTGGCCATGACAAGAAGAGGAAAGACCGTGCACAACGTCGTAATCAGTGGCACTGGCTTGTATACCCCGGCGAACAGCATCTCCAACGAGGAGTTGGTGCAAGCGTTCAATGCTTACGTTCAGCAATTCAACGCGGATAACGCTGCTGCTATCGAGTCTGGCGAAGCCCAGGCGCTGACCGAATCCAGCGCTGCGTTTATCGAAAAAGCTTCGGGGATCAAAAGCCGCTTTGTCATCGACAAGGCCGGCATTCTCGACCCCCAGCGCATGACCCCGCGGATTCCCGAGCGCAGTAACGACGAGCCGTCGATTCTCTGCCAGATGGGTGTCGGCGCCGCCCAGGACGCCCTGGCCCGTGCCGGCAAGACCGCCGCCGATGTGGACATGGTTATCGTCGCCTGCTCCAACCTGCAGCGCGCCTATCCGGCGATTTCCATCGAAATCCAGGCGGCGCTGGGTATTCAGGGTTTTGCCTATGACATGAACGTGGCCTGCTCCTCGGCCACCTTCGGTCTGCAAGCGGCGACCAATTGCGTGCAACTGGGCCAGGCCCGCGCCGTGCTGGTGATCAGCCCGGAGATCTGCACCGGCCACCTCAACTTCCGCGACCGTGACAGTCATTTTATCTTTGGCGATGCGGCCACTGCGGTGCTGGTGGAACGTGCCGATCTGGCCACCTCCGCGCATCAGTTCGAGATTGTTGGCACCAAGCTGATCACCCAGTTCTCCAACAATATCCGCAACAACTTCGGCTTTCTCAATCGCGCTGCCGAAGAGGGCATCGGCGCGCCGGACAAGCTCTTCGTCCAGGAAGGCCGCAAGGTGTTCCGTGATGTCTGCCCGATGGTGGCCGAACTGATCGCCGCCCATCTGGCGGAAAACCAGTTGAACGTCGGCGACGTCAAGCGCTTCTGGCTGCACCAGGCCAACCTCAACATGAACCTGCTGATCACCCGCAAGCTGCTTGGGCGTGACGCCGAGCTTAGCGAGGCGCCGGTGATCCTCGACACCTACGCCAACACCAGCTCCGCCGGTTCGGTGATCGCCCTGCACAAGAACCAGGATGATCTGCCCCGTGGCGCCCTGGGCGTACTCAGCTCCTTCGGCGCCGGTTACTCGATCGGCAGCGTAATCCTGCGCAAGCGTTAATGGATTACCCCGCCGACAGCGCCTTGCTCACGCGCCTGCGGGCGGGTGAGCAGCGAGCATTTCGCGAGCTGGTCAGCACCTATCAGGGCGGCATGCGCGCGGTGGCTTATGCCATCGTCGGCAGCCGTCATGCCGATGAGGCGGTGCAGGACGCCTGGCTGGCCGTGGTGCGGCATCTGCATGGCTTTCAGGGGCGCTCCAGCCTCAAGACCTGGCTGCTGACCATTACCGCCAATACGGCCAAGGCCCGACTTAAGCAGAATCGCCGCGAAGTGCTGCTCGATGATCTGCCTGGCCCCCACGGCAGTGTTGGCGATGAGCGTTTTGCCGCCGATGGCCACTGGCTGAGCGCGCCCTTTACCTGGCACGAGGATTCGCCAGACGCGCTGCTGGCCGAGGCTGAGTTGCGTGAATGCCTGGAGAAGACCCTGTCCAGTCTGTCGCAGTTGCAGAACAGTGTGCTGTTGCTGCGCGAGCGTCAGGGCCTGGAGTTGCAGGATATTTGTAATCTTCTCGATATTTCCCTCTCCAACGTACGCGTGCTGTTGCACCGCGCCCGACTCAAGGTGTTTGCCACCCTTGAGCACTTCGAGGAGACCGGCCAATGTTGAGCTGCAAACAGCTGGTGCTGCGTTCCAGTGATTTTCTCGATGGCCAACTGAGCTTGCGCGAGCGTTTTGCGTTGCGCACGCACCTGGCCATGTGCGGCCATTGCCGGCGTTTTATCCGTCAGTTGCGCCTGACCGGGCGTGTCGTGCAACAACTGCCGGAGGATCCAATCCAGGATCTGGACGCCTTGGCCGAGCGCCTGGCGCGTGCCACAGATAAGCCGCAATAAACCCTACAGGCGCCGTACGGCGCCGCCCAGCAGCCTAAACAGCCGCCGGCAGGTTTTCCTGGTGCGATAAAAAACTGCTTGTTTTTCAATCGCCTGGGAAAGTTCCGTTGTCATAAAAGCTTTATATATGTGCAACTGAGCTGAAATAACCCCCCGCCAATATTCCCCCCAACACAACGAGGCCAAGGGCTTCGGTGTTTCTTAAGACCAATAGGGGAATTCTGGATGATTCGTAAGCACTTCGCCGGTTTTGCCGCCAGCGCCCTCGCACTGGCCGTTTCGGCCCAGGCTTTCGCAGGTACCGTGACCACTGACGGCGCGGACATCATGATCAAGACCAAGAGCGGTCTTGAGGTATCCACCACCGACAAGCAATACAGCTTCAAGCTGGGCGGCCGTCTGCAGGCGGACTTCGACCAGTTCGATGGCGTGTACACCAAGAACAACAACAGTGCCAACGAAGCCTATTTCCGCCGTGCTCTGCTCGAACTGAGCGGTACCTACAAGGATTGGGGCTACGTCTTTAACTACGACTTCTCCGATGGCGACAACAAGAACAGCGGCACCCATGACGATTGGGACGAGGCAACCATCTCCTACACCGGCTTTGCCCCGGTGAAAATCAAGATGGGTAAGTTTGACGCGGACTTCGGCCTGGAAAAAGCCACTAGCTCCAAGTGGATCACCGCCATTGAGCGTTCCGCTGTCTATGACCTGGCTTCCTGGGTCAACGACAAGGAAGATGGCATGGGCATCCAGGTCAATGGCACTGCTGCTGGCATGTTCTACGGCTCGGCGAGCCTCATTCAGCAAGACGTGGCTGAAACCGAAGACGAAGACGGCAAAGACGCCAACACCTTCAACCTGCGCGGTGTAGTAGCACCGATCGTCAGCGAAACTGAAGTGCTGCACTTCGGCCTCGATTACGCTCAGCGCAGCTACGACGATGACCTGTACAAAGGCAAGATCGAATCGCGTCTGAATGTGCGTGGCGTTTCGGAAAATACCGTTAACTCCGGCAAGCTCAAACTGGCCGGCGATGACAATGCCTTCTTCGAAGATGATCAGGTCTGGGGCGCGGAATTCGCCTACATGAACGGCCCGTTCTCGGTGCAGAGCGAATACCTCAAGCGCGACCTCAGCGGTCAGGATGCTAACGGTGATCGTGAAGCCACCGGCTACAACGCTCAAGTTGCCTACACCCTCACCGGTGAGTCGCGTATTTACAAGCTGGACGGCGGCAAGTTCGACAGCATCAAGCCGGCTGACAAGGCCATGGGCGCCTGGGAAGTGTTCTATCGCTACGATGACGTCACGGTTGAAGATGACGACAAGAACCTGGGTGTTGCCGGCGTCGATGAGACTAATGCCAACATCCACACCCTGGGTGTGAACTGGTACGCCAACGAGGCGGTCAAGGTGTCGCTCAACTACCTGATGACCAAGACCGACGACGAGACCGTCGCCGTGCAGAAGCGTCTTGCTGACGCCACTGACGACGATGGCAAGGCTATCTCGCTGCGTGCCCAATACGTGTTCTAACAATGCTGTAAAAGTGCTGCTCCTCTTGAGCCCCGCCTAGTGCGGGGCTTTTTTTCGTCGGCACAAAAGCCCAGGCCTGGGCCCAATGCCGTTCACTTAAGCCAAGTGAACGGCATTTTTGTCGCCCGGATGCAATCCGGGGCGCGGGTTATCCTGCCAACTCCTTCGCGGATTTCATCCGGGCTAGCTCTGTCGCGCCTTAAGTGAACAGCATTGCAGGTCTGGGCCGGCATTAGGCGGCGCCTGCAAGGGCGAGGGGCGATTGCCGGCGGGCCTGCGATGGAGCTTTTGTCGGTGCCGCCTTAGCCGTGAGCGGCGCCTCTGCAGCCTTGGGCGAGGTTGCTGGGGAGGCCGTCGTTAACGGCCTTATGGCTTGAATAATAAGTTGTCATAAAGGGGTCATGGTCTTGTCACGAAGCTCGGGCAGTTTTGTAAGCCTATGTTTTCTAAAGCAGGAGTTGCTGATTTTATGAACCCGTTGGTTATCAAACCGCTGTCGATTGCCTTGCTTGCCGCTGCCCTGGCCGCCTGTAGCGCTAACTCACCGGCCCCCTCCGCCAGTGCCGCCAAGGCTGCGCAAGTGGCGCTGAACAACGATGACTGGTATCAGGTCTGGAGCGAAACCCAGGCCGTGGTGTTCGATGATCGCGCCGTGTATGTCGAGTACCTGAAAACCGGCAAGGCGCCGGTCATGAAGGATCTCGGCAGCAAGGATGCCCAGGGTCGCAATATCGTCCTCGGTCTGCGCGCCGAAGATCGCAGCAAGGACGTTAACAGCCTGGCAGCCAAGCGCTTTATCGACGTCAACCTGCCGCCGAGCAGCAGCTTCTATGGCGAAATTCGCGAAGACAACAAGATCTACGTGTTCCAGCGTTATGGCGACATGATGGATGTGATCAAGCTCGGCGAGCCGATCTTCAGCTATATCGAGCTGGGCGGTGGCCCGGATGGCGAGCGTTTGATCTACGCCCTGGCCAAGGAAGAGAAAAAGCCCGAAGCGCTGATCAGCAAGTTCAAGAGCATGAACCGCTAAGCGTTAGCCTCGAACAAAGAAAAGCCGCGCCGGCAGTCAGCACTGCCGGCGCGGCTTTTTGGTTTGGGGCGGTTACAGGCGCTTGGCGTCGATGATCAGGATCGTCTCGCGTGGCACATCGCGAGCGCCGGTGGGCATTGCCGAGATGCGATCGACCACGTCCATGCCCTTGACCACATGGGCAAACACGGCATAGCCGAAGTCACGCTGGCCGTTGTCGAGAAAATCGTTGTTGGTGCTGTTGATAAAGAACTGGCTGGTGGCCGAGTCCACCGCCGAGGTGCGGGCCATGGCCAGGGCGCCGCGCACGTTGCGCAGGCCGTTATCGGCTTCGTTCTTGATCGGTGGCTGGGTGGCTTTTTGCTGCATGTCCGCGGTGAAGCCGCCGCCCTGAACCATGAAGTTGGGGATCACCCGGTGGAAGATGGTGCCGTTGTAATAGCCGCTGTCCACATAGGCGAGAAAGTTCTTCACGCTGATCGGCGCCTTGTCGGCCTCCAACTCGATTTCAATCGCCCCCTGGCTGGTGTTGAGCAGCACATGGGGCTTGTCGGCGGCCAGCAGGTTGGCGCTGAGCAGCAAGGTGCCGGCGGCAAGGGCGAGGGTTTTCAACATGGTGTGGGTGTCCTGTGGGGTTATGACTTTCGTTTGCGGGATTTTTTAGTCGGCGGATTAACCGGCTGAGATGTGCCATCCAGCTCGGCGAGAAACTGCAGCAGGTGCTGATTGAAGGCCTGCGGCTGGTCCATCGGCGTGGCATGCCGGGAGTCGTCGATCACCACCAGGCGCGCATTGGGCATTTCATCGACATAGGCCTGCTTGCTTGCCACCGGGGTGTAGTCGCGGTCGCCGCTGATCACCAGGGTCGGGCAGGTGATCGTGTGGATTTGCCCACGCACGCCCCAGCCGATGATGGCGTCCAGGCTGGACAGATAGGCGCGCTTGTCGTTGCGCGGCCAGCGCCGTTCGATCTTCAGGCGCAGCTCGACCTGCTCGGGTTTGGGGAACAGCAGTTTGCCCAGGCCCTTGGCGATGGTCTCCAGGCTCAGCAGGCGTGACAGGCTCCAGCGCTTGGCAATTTGCACGCAGTCGGCCAGGGATTTGGCCTTCACCTCCGGGCCGCTGTTGACGATGATCAGGCTGCGCAACAGCTCCGGGCGATCGACGCCGAGTTGAAAACCGATCATCCCGCCCATGGAAATACCCAGCAGATGCACGCAACCGAGCTGCAGGTGTTCGATCAGCGCGGCCACATCCTCGGCAAAGCCGGCAATGCTGTAGTGCTCATCGGGCTTGTCGGAGCGGCCATGGCCGCGTAAGTCGATGGCAATCACCCGATACCGGGGGCTGAGCACGGGAATCTGCGACTCCCAGTCCAGGGTGCTGGAGCCCAGGCCGTGAACCAGCAGCAGCGGCGTGCCGTGGCCGTAATCCTCGTAGTGCAACTGGCAACCGTCGTAATCGAAAAATGGCATTGAACCTCCGTGTGCGCTTAACCGCTTATTGAGACATCTAGCGAGTGAGTGGCCGCTCCTACACAGCCACTAACGAGGACAGAGTCTTAAAGCTACCCTTGGCTGAGCGATGCCAGGCGTCCGGACAGTGCTTGCATGGCCTCGCTGACCTGGTGAAGGGCTAGCGCATCGCGGGCATTATCCTCGCTGATGGTATGGATGCGTACTGCCAGTTGATTGATTTCCTGGGTGACGTGGCTCTGTTCATTGGCGGCCAGGGCGATCTGCTGAGCGCGTTGGGAGATGTCATCGAAGCTGGTCACGGTGCTCGACAGCGTCGCCGCCGCGCCTTCAGCTTCGCCCGCCGCATGTTCGGTGCGCGCCTCACCCGACTGCATGGCCTGTACCGCTTGCCGGGAGGCCTGCTGCAGAGCGTTAATCATGCCACCAATTTCGTTGGCCGAAGCCTGGGTTTTACCGGCCAGGGTGCGCACCTCATCGGCCACCACGGCAAAACCGCGGCCTTGCTCGCCGGCCCGCGCCGCTTCGATGGCGGCGTTCAGGGCGAGCAAGTTGGTTTGCTCGGAAATGGCCTTGATCACATCCAACACCGCGCCGACCTGTTGGCTGTCCTGCTCCAGGCGGGCAATGACGGTGGCCGCGCCAGCCATTTCTGCGGCCAGGGCCTGAATGGCCTGGCTGTTGGCGGCGACCTTGGTTTGTCCCTCGCGCACCACCATGAGCGAACTTTGCGCGGTGGTCGCGCAATCATGGGTGTTGCTGGCGACTTCTTGGGCGCTGGAGGACATTTCGGTAATGGCCGCCGCCAGTTGGGTGTTTTCTATGCGCTGCTGTTCGGCCCGCTCGGCCAGGGTGCTGCTTAGGCTGGCCAGTACGGCGGCCTCGCTCTGCAGGCGCTGGGCCTCGCTGGCGATGTTCTGCAACATGGCGTGCAATTGCCCGGCATAGCGATTGACCGCGCCGCGCAGGGCACCGATCTCGTCCGCACGCTCAACCCGCAGTTCGACGCTGCTGTGGGCCTGACCTTGGCCGAGGGCATCAATTTGTTCGGTCGTCTCTTCCAGCTGTGCAATCAGCTTGTGCCCGGCCAGCCAGGCGAGGAACAACAGCAGTGCCAATACCGGCAGCAAAAACAATAAAATTTCCCCGGTCAGGGTGCGCGCCAAGCCGGTGACGCGGGTTTGCGGGGTCACCAGACCGATCACCCAGCCACTGCCGGGCATCACGAATAGGCTGACGCGGCTAGCCTCTTGCAGTTGGCCGTCCTCTTCGAGATCGACGGTGCGAATGCTTGAACTGTTGCTATTGAGTGCCTCGGCGACCGGCCGTAACCAGGCGTTATCGGCCACCAAGGCTTTAAAACTCTGCATGCCGCCGCTGGTGGCGCGTTTAGCGCTGGGAAAGTGCAGGACGTTGCCGGCCTGGTCGAGGGCGAAGGCATAGCCGCCGGTTATCGCACCTTGTTGCTCCAAGAACTGAGCGAGGTCGTCGAGGCGCAAATCAATGGTGGCAACCCCGGCAAAACGTCCGCTGAGTGTGTACGGCACGCTGCAGGTGACCATGGGCACGCCGCTGACCGGGTCCTGGTAGGCCTCGGACCACACGCATTGGCCGTCTTTGCCGGTGCGCGCCGAGCTGTACCAGGCATCGTTGTGGTAACCGGGGCCGTCGGCTTTGTTGTAGTCGTCGGAGTAGTCCAGCTGGCCGCCGTTGCTGCGGGCCCAGAAGAAGCTGCGCCGCGTCACATCGGCGCTGAAGGCATTCGGCTCCGGCCAGACGCCGCCACCGGCAATGGCCGCATCGCCGGCATGATCGATCAGGTTGGGTAGGCTGCTTTTGAACAGCGCCTCTTCGCGCGGCAGTACCTCGGCGAGTGCTGCCATGCTGGCGGTCAGGCCTTCGATGCCCGCCAGTTGCAGGCCTAGTTGGCGCACGATGGCGCCGCCGGTTTGCTCGATAAGCTCGGAACTGGCGGCGACTATCAACGGTTGGCCACGCCAGGTCATCACCGCAAAAACGGCGGCTGCCGTCAGTGCCAACAAGGTGCAACTGCCAAGCGTCAGCCGTTGGGAAAGACGAACGGGGATCAGGGCCATGGGTTACTCCAGAGATTGTTATTGTTGTCGTGTAACGGGCTATCGGCGGGTCGATGGCAGGGCTTGAATGGAGCGCGCTTCTGCCCTAGGGCTCAACCGCTTGGCGCTTAAGCAAGTCAACCAGGATTTGGGTAGCCGGCCCCAGGGTTTTGTCCTTGTTAGCATAGAGTGAAAACCAGGGGTGACGGCTGCCGCCTTGTTGCAGCGGCAACTCCTTGAGCAGGCCGGAACTTAACTCGCGTTCGATCAGGTGACGCGGCAACCAGGCAAAGCCCAGGCCGCTGCTGACGAAGGTGGCGGCGGTCGGCAGGCTGCCGACCGTCCAGCGTTGTTCCGCACCGAGCCAACCGACATCGCGTGGTTGCGCGCGGCCGGAGTCGCGAATCACCACTTGCATATGGTTTTCCAGGTCGCTGGCGGTCAGTTCCCGTTGCAATTGTTGCAGCGGATGCTGCGGATGGCTGACGGCGATAAACTCGACGCTGCACAGCTCGCTGCCCAAGTAACCGGCAATGGTCAGGCCGGTAATCGCCAGGTCAGTGGCGCCCTCCAGCAGCACTTCTTCAACGCCAGACAAAACCTCTTCGCGCAAGCGCACCCGGCAACCGCGGCTCAGCGGCATAAAGGCGCTGAGGGCCTGCACCAGGCGGGCGGTCGGGTAGGCCGCATCGACCACCAGGCGTACTTCCGCCTCCCAGCCCTGGTCCAGGTTATAGGCCAGGTCTTCCAGTTGGCTGGCTTGCAGCACCAGTTGGCGCGAGCGGCGCAGCAGCACGTCGCCGGCATCGGTGAGCACCGCCTTGCGCCCGTCGATGCGCAACAGCGGCACGCCCAACTGCTCCTGCATGCGCGCCACGGTGTAGCTGATGGACGATTGTGAGCGGTGCAACACCTCGGCGGCCTGGGCAAAACCGCCGTTATCGACCACGGCCTGCAGGGTGCGCCATTGTTCCAGGCTAACGCGGGGAGCTTTCATCTTGGCCTCTGTGTGTCATGGGATCTGCTGGCGTTTCCTTGACTTGCGATGAGCGCAGAACAGACCCTAAGCTGGCGTCCCCTTGGCGGAGACCACCGATGAAGAAAATGTGTGCTTTTTTGCTGCTGGCCCTGCCGCTGACAGCCCTGGCTTACCCGATTGATGTGAGCAAGCAGCTCAATGGCAGCGAGGTCTCGGCCACGGCGGTGCAAATCGACCACAACATGGTTGGCCTGCTGCTGGAAAACTATGGCCAGGCCGACGCCAGTTGCGTGGCGCGCTTTGCCAACGGCCCGGAAAGCCCGCGGGTGCGCAAGGCGACGCTGAGCGCCGGCAAGCGCGAGAATCTGAGCGTGCGCTTTACCCGTAGCGTGATCCATATGCGTATCCAACTGACCTGCAAGCCGGAATAAGAATGTCGCACAATAGATCAGCTCGTTCGATCATTTAAAGCGATTTTTTGCGCTATTTAATCGACCGCTATCGATCTACCCTGTGCCCATGGCCTCTGGACAGTCTTGCTCCAGAGACCAGTCCCATTCTTTGCGGTTTCTCCGCGGTCGCTCTCCTTGGCCGCAACCCTGGCCTGATCGGTTAATCGATCAGGCTTTTTTATGGACGATGGTTTGCGCCTATCACTGTCAATATGAACGCGCTAAGGTGACCGGCTTTTGCAGCAGAGGGTCAGGTTTGCCGGCGTGAGCAAACCTGATCCAGGTGAGGCGTATATGCAGTTGTCCGGACGTGGCGTCGGTTTGTCGCTGATTGCCTCGGTGTTGTTTGTGCTGATTCCCGGCTATGTGCGCGAACTGGCGCCGCTGGATGGGGTGCAGGTGTTTGCCCAGCGGGTGCTCTGGTCGATTCCGGCGGTGTTGCTGCTGGTGCTGCTCAGCCGCCAGTGGGGCGTGCTCGGCGCGGTGCTGCAACGCCTACGCCGCGAGCCGCGCTTGCTGGCGGCCTTGCCCCTGGCGGCGGCCTTGATGGGGGTGCAATGGGCGCTGTTTGTCTGGGCGCCCCTGGCCGGGCGGATGCTGGAGATTTCCCTCGGTTACTTCCTGTTGCCGCTGGCCATGGTGCTGGTTGGCCGGCTGTTCTATGGCGAGCGCCTGCGGCCGTTGCAGACCTTGGCGGTGGTTTGCGCCGTGCTCGGAGTGGCCCACGAGTTGTGGCTGACCCGCGCGTTTTCCTGGGTCACCCTGCTGGCGGCCCTGGGCTATCCGCCGTATTTCATGTTGCGCCGCTGGATGCGCCTGGATGCCTTGTCCGGGTTTATTCTGGAGATGCTGATGCTGGCGCCGCTGGCCATCTGGCTGATCGTCAGCGCCGGGCTGCCCGAGGTGTTTGCGCTGGCGCCGCAACTCTACTGGTTGCTGCCGGGGCTGGGGCTGCTCAGCACCCTGGCCTTCGGCGCAATGATGGCCGCCAGCCGTCTGCTGCCGTTGGGGCTGTTTGGCATCCTCAGTTATGTCGAGCCGGTGCTGCTGTTTACGGTGTCGGTGCTGGTGCTCGGTGAGCACTTCAACCCGGCGCAGTTGTGGACCTATCTGCCGATCTGGTTGGCGGTGCTGCTGATCGGCTGGGACAGTGCGCGACTCTTGCGCCGCCAGGCTCGGCAGGGTCTTTGAGTCGAAGGAGACACGCCATGCAGTTGCATACCGATTTGCACCAACGGGTGGTCGTCGACACTCACGCCGTGGCTTGGCAGCCCTCGCCGCTGCCGGGGGTCGAGCGCCGACCGCTGGAGCGTCTGGCCGCGGAAAGCGGGCGCACCACCTCGATCGTGCGTTATGCCGCGGGCTCGTCCTTCAAGGCTCACCTGCATCCCCAGGGCGAGGAAATCCTGGTGCTGGACGGTGTGTTTGCCGACGAGCACGGCCAGTACCCGGCCGGCACCTGGCTGAAAAATCCGCCGGGCAGCCAGCACGCGCCTTCCAGCCCGGACGGCTGCCTGCTGTTCGTCAAACTTTGCCACCTGACGGCGGGCGACGAGATTGCCGGGCGCATCGATACCCGCAGTGCCCAATGGCAGCCCGGCCTGGTCGAGGGCTTGAGGGTGTTGCCGCTGGACAGCGTCGGCACCACCCACACCGCCCTGGTGCGCTGGGTGCCGGGCACCCAGTTCAAGGCGCACAGCCATTGGGGTGGCGAGGAGATTCTGGTGTTGGAGGGCACGTTTCAGGACGAGCAGGGCGATTACCCAGCCGGCACCTGGCTGCGCAACCCCCACGGCTCCAGCCATCGGCCGTTCTCGACCGATGGCTGTTTGATCTACGTGAAGGTTGGCCATTTGCCGGTGTAGTGTCAGCGGTCGCTGAGGTTGCGGCGTGAGCAATGAAAGCCGCGTCAATCTATCCCGGTCAATGGCCGAACGATCAGCGGGGATTAACGCAGCACGTCGTTGAGCACTTCGCGCACGATGCCGCTGGTGATGTTGACCAGGGCCGCGTCGGTGCCCACCTGTTGCCACTCGTAGCCTGGGTAGTTGGGCAGTTGTCGGGCGAAGCTGGGGTCGAGTTTTTTTGCGATGCCGGGTGGTAGCGGTTTGCCGCGC
Organism: Pseudomonas sp.; assembly: GCA_036835505.1. Classification (GTDB taxonomy): domain Bacteria; phylum Pseudomonadota; class Gammaproteobacteria; order Pseudomonadales; family Pseudomonadaceae; genus Aquipseudomonas. The sequence goes on along the minus strand of DAITLT010000007.1, from coordinate 9,309 downwards.
GCGAGGTTTTTGCGGATGCCCGGTGGCAATGCTTGCGCCTGGCCATAGCTGTCGCTGTTGCGGCTGAAAATCCGCCGGATGTCGTCCAGGTCATCGTCGTAACGGCGCTGGAAATCGTCATCATCATAATCGTCGTTGTTGCTATGGGTGGCTTTTTTGCCTTTTCCGGCCTGGCTGGGTTGCTGTTGGCTGCTGGCGTCTTGGCCACTCTTGCCTTTGCCCTGGTTGGACTTGCCGTTGCCGGGGTCGGCCAGGGCCAGACCGGCGCTCAGCAGCAGGGCCAGGCTGCCAGTGGCGAGCAATACAGCGGGTTTAACGAGCATGGCGATGACTCCTGGGTGGCGACTGGGGGATTGTGCCTGTGAGTCTAGCGCGATCCGGATGTGTTCGTTGTTGTCACCAGGGGCGAAAAATCCCGGCCTCGCAGCGGCATCCGAGTTACCCTATGCAGTTGATTCTGTGATTTTTTCGAGGTGTTACCCGTGTTTGCCCAATTCGCCCTGCATGAACGTCTGCTGAAAGCCGTGGCCGAGCTTAACTTTGTCGAGCCAACCCCGGTCCAGGCAGCGGCCATTCCGCCGGCGCTGGAAGGGCGTGACCTGCGGGTAACCGCGCAGACCGGCAGCGGCAAAACCGCGGCCTTTGTGCTGCCCTTGCTCAATCGCCTGATGGGCCCGAGCCAGCCGCGGGTGACCATCCGCGCGCTGATCCTGCTGCCGACCCGCGAGCTGGCCCAGCAGACCCTCAAGGAAGTCGAGCGCTTCTCGCAGTTCACCTTTATCAAGTCGGGGATGATCACCGGCGGGGAAGACTTCAAGGTACAGGCCGCCATGCTGCGCAAGGTGCCGGACATCCTGATCGGCACCCCTGGGCGGATGCTCGAGCAACTGAATGCCGGTAACCTGAAACTCAATGACGTGGAAGTGCTGATCCTCGACGAGGCCGATCGCATGCTCGACATGGGCTTTGCCGAAGACGTCCAGCGTCTGGCCGGAGAGTGCTGCAACCGTCAGCAGACCATGCTGTTCTCCGCCACCACCGGCGGTGCCGGCCTGCGCGAAATGGTCGCCAGCGTGCTGCGCGAGCCGCTGCACCTGCAGCTCAACAGCGTCAGCCAGCTCAGCGAAGGCACCCGTCAGCAGATCATCACCGCCGACCACAACCACCACAAAGAGCGTCTGGTGGACTGGTTGCTGGCCAACGAGACCTACGACAAGGCGATCATCTTCACCAACACCAAGGTGCAGGCCGACCGTCTGTACGGCAAGTTGGTGGCCGCCGAATACAAGGTGTTCGTGTTGCACGGTGACAAGGACCAGAAGGACCGCAAGCTGGCCATCGACCGCATGAAGCAGGGCGGGGCCAAGATTCTGGTGGCCACCGATGTGGCGGCCCGCGGCCTGGACGTGGACGGCCTGGACCTGGTGATCAACTTCGACATGCCGCGCAGTGGCGACGACTACGTACACCGCATTGGTCGTACCGGGCGCGCCGGCAATGAAGGCCTGGCCATCTCGCTGATCTGCCACAACGACTGGAACCTGATGTCGAGCATCGAGCGCTACCTCAAGCAGCGTTTCGAGCGCCGTAACATCAAGGACATCAAGGGCATCTACCAGGGCCCGAAAAACCTCAAGGCCTCGGGCAAGGCCGCAGGGCCGAAGAAGAAAAAGACCGACGCCAAGGGCGACAAGAAAGGCGCCGCGAAGAAGGCCGCCGCCAAGCCGAACAAGCGCAAGACCAGCAACCGGCCCAAGCCTGACGCCCCGGCACTGTCCAGCAGCGACGGCCTGGCGCCGCTCAAGCGCAAGATGCCGGCTGCTGAGTAAGCGGTGCGGCGAGCAAGCCTCGGCAGGCTGACGTATTGCCTGGTCGCCTTGTTGCTGATGCCGTTCGGCCTGGCGCAGGCGCAAGTCTATAAATGTATCCAGGCTGACGGCGTGGTGCGTTACAGCGACCGAGGATGCTCTGCGCAGCAGGCGCTTGAGGGCCCTGGCGAGGTGGCGATGGCCACCCGCGTGCGCGATGCCTTTGCCAGCCACTGGCCCTCTTGGCGCAACGATCTCAAACCTTTGCTCCCGCACACTCAGCCTGTGCTGCTGTTAATGCTCTATCTGTTGATGAGCCCGGTGTGCTTCCTGGCCTATTACCGCGACAAGCAACAGGCCGTCCGAGGTCTGCAGCGCACCCCGGAAGCGCGTTTGCATTTCTACGAGTTTCTGGGTGGCTGGCCGGGTGCTGTTCTGGCCCAGCGGCTGATCCGCCACAAGAATCGCAAGGTGGCTTATCAGCGCCAGTTCTGGCTGATCGTGGCCATGCACATCGGTTTTATCGCATTTATTGCGTTCTTCTAACCGGTTTGCGGCAAGTCGCGCGGATGGCCGTTACGGGATGCCGGCGACCTGTTTTGTGAGTCGCCCTGGCACGCCTGGACACTGCGGGCTGACGGCTGCCCTGTTAATCTGCTCGGCCTGCTATTGGTGGTCGCTGCGGGCGGCCGCCGGCCGTCGAGGAAGCGTCCCATGCGTGGTCTATCTGCTGCTTTTTGCCTGTTGCTGGTTAGCCTGCCCGGCAGTGTCCTGGCCTGGTCCAATCACTCCCTGGGCAGTGCCCTGGCGTTGCAAGGGCTGGCGTCGATGCAGCAGGCGGCGGTTGAGGTCGAGCCCCTGGAGGATTTTCTGCGCAGCGAGGCGCCAGGGTTGCAGGTGCTGCTGGATCAGCAGGAGGCCTTTGCCCTGGCCAACTTCCCCGGCTATCCGGCACGGCCGGCGGCGCTGCGCTGGCAAGTCGAGGGTCAGGGGGCGCGCCAGGTTGATTTCCTCAAGGCGCTGCGGGTTAACCCGCAGATCAAACTGGCCAACTTCGTCCAGGCCTTGCCGGGGCATCCGGGCCAGGGGCGTGTGCGTCTGCATGCGCAACAGGTGACGGTCTTCAAGCAGGCCAGTGTTTGGGGTGAATGGCAGTTTCTGGCGATACAGCCGGGTGAGCGACTTGCCCCCTTGCAGGTGGTGGCCAGTGCTGCCGATGAGCCGGACTATGGCCACGACATCAACCTGTTCAGCGACAACCCCGGCGAGGTCGGCGCGCAGTACAACTTCGGCGTGCAGCCGTTTGGCGATGCGCGTTTCGAGTATTCCTCCCAGGCGCCGTTCCATATCGGCTATTACCACGAAGATGCCATCGTGTTTGCCGCCGGGCCGTTTCTCACTCGTACCTATCCGGAGTGGCGCGCGTTTCAGTATTTCGGCCTGGCCCGCTACGCCTTCGAGCACGGCCATGGGTACTGGGGCTACCGCTTTCTCGGTTGGGGTCTGCATTACCTGCAGGACCTGACCCAGCCCTATCACAGCAAGGTGTTGCCGGGGGTGGCGACCGGCGATCTGCTCTGGACGGCGGCCAAGGATGCGGTCGGCTTCTCTGAGGATAAGCAGGCTGCCATCGCCCAGGTCGCCACCCGCCATACCGTGCTGGAGAAATTCCAGCTCAAGTGGTTGCAGCAACTGCTGCGCGATGGTGAAAGCGCCAACCCGTTGCTGCAGGCCTACGCCCAGGCCGACAAGGACGCCAGTTACCCGGCCTTCGACAGCGGCTACCTGCGCAATGTGGTGTCGGCCCAGGCCTTTGCCCGCGCCGATCAACTGGATGCCTTGCTGGCCCAGTCCCTGACCGCCTCCGAACAGGCGCCGGGCTTTAGCGCCAGCAATCAACTGGCGGTGGAGCCGGCGCCGAGCACCGAGCTGAACGCCTTGCTGATTGAGCTGATCGGTAACTTCGGCGCCCATAGCCGCAATGCCGTGCGCGCCAGCGTGCCGGCCGCGGTGCCGGCCCGCTAGCGATTAACCCCGCTGCCTGCCGCTGCCGCTGCTTTATCGGTATGCTGGGCAGTCAGAAGCGGGGAGCGGCTATGCGCATTGGTCTGCTGGTGGTGTTGTGTTGCTGTTACTGCCAACTGGCGGCTGCCGAGCTATTGCGCGTCGGCTTTGGCACCCACAAACCGCCGTATATCTTCGAAGGCGAGCCGCGCGGCCTGGAGTACGAGCTGGTGATGAGCGCCGCCAGCCGCGGCGGCTTGCAACTGACGCCTTACTACGCGCCCATGGAGCGCCTGCACCGGATGCTGGCGCGCGGCGAGCTGGATGCCATCGCCACCACCAATAGCCAAAGTGGCGTGGCCGCCTTCTATTCCGATGCCTATATCGAGTACCACAACGTCGCCGTGGCACTGGCCCGCCGGCAGTTGAGCATTAGCCGCATTGCCGACCTGGGGCAACACTCCATCAGCACCTACCAGCGGGCGCGCTACCTGCTGGGGCCGGAGTTCCGGGCGATGGCCGAACACAACCCGCAGTATCGCGAAGAGGCCCTGCAGATCAATCGCAACCGCCTGCTGTTCTCCGGGCGGGTCGAGCTGATCATCGGTGATCTGCGCATCTTCAAATACTTCAACACCCAGGTGGCCGATCAGGTCGATGTCAGCCAGGCGCTGACCTATTACCTGCTGTTTCCCAGCACGCCGTACAGCGTCGGCTTTCGCCAGGCGGCCCCGTGCGCGCTGTTCAACCAAGGCCTCAAGGCGCTGCGCGAGAGCGGCGACTACCAGCGTATAGAACAGCGCTACGCTGAGCCTTGAGCGAGGCTGTTGAGCGCCCGCAAGCTATGCTCAGCAGACCATGCTGCCAGCCTTTCAGAACCGCCAATCCTGCCCACCCGGCGCCTGCATCTGCGGGCGTGAGGGTTTGCTCGACAACCCCGCTGCCGACCTGCGCTTTTTGCGCCTGACCCGGCCGGAGGAGAAGCGCCTGCTGGAACGCCTGGAAAACCTCAACAGCCTCGCTGAGCTGGAGCGCATTCAGCAGCGCCTTGCCGAGCAACTGGGCATCCACCTGCAGGTTGCCCCTGGGCGCAACGAAGTGCGCAGCATGCGCGGTATCGCGGTGCATATCGATGAGCTACCGGGCCTGTGCCGCAAGACCCGCCAGGCGATCCAGGCCGCGATCCGCCGCGGCCTGGAAAAACGCCCGGAGATCGCCTATCGGCTGCTGGATGCCCATGATTTGTTGCGTGATAGCTGATGCGTCGTGGGCGGTATTTACTGCACCTGCCCCTGGCTCAGTCGTCGACCGAACTCGCCATCACCGCTTAGGGTGATCAGCAACCTGTTCGTGGCTCTGGTTGCTGCAACATAGAAGAGGCGCGCCTCTTCATGAATATCTTCGCCTGGCTTGGGCATTTGCCCTACGCCGGGCAGTGCCACCACGGGGAACTCAAGGCCTTTGCTCGCGTGCATGGTCATGATGGTGATGGTGTCGCTTTGCGGATCGAAGTCCCCCGGTTTTTTGCGCATTCGATGTGGCAGCTTGCGTTGGCTAAGCGCGTTGGCGCAAATATCCATGGTGGCCCAGTCGCGGCAGATAATCGCCATGTCGCCCCAGGCGTGCCCTTCTTGATGGGCGTTACTGAGCAGTTCGCTAATTTTATAAGCCTCATCGCGCAGGCTGGGCAGTTTGATTAGCAGTGGTTCATTGCCCTCAGATCCACAACTGACGGGGTGTACCAGGGGAATGCCGTCATCGTCCTGGTCATCTGCATTGAGCAGGTCGGCAGCGATCAAACTGGCCGTTGTTAAAATCTGTTTGGTGTTGCGGTAATTGATTTTCAGGATGGTGGTTCGCCCTTGCGCCTGAATGCCCACACTTTTGAAGCTGAATTGCTTGGAGCGGGCGCGCTCATAAATGCTTTGCGCATCGTCATACAGCAGCAACAGGCTGTTGCTGCTCGGGTCGACCATTTGTGTCACCAGCTTGAGCCACTCCGGGGCAAAGTCATGGCCTTCATCGATCAGGACTGCCTGGTATTGGCCGCAAGGAATTTGTTTGCGCTGCACGGCATCGATTACGTTGCTGACCATTTGCTCAAACATTTGCGCACCTTGGGGCGGGATGCTCTGTCCAAATGCGACCAGTTGTTGCCTGCACCAGCGATGGAAGTGACGCACATGAACCCGCTCAGACAGGCCCTTGTTGCCCATGATTGCGGCCAATTTGACCGCGAGAGGTTCGTTGTAGCAAAGAATCAGAATGGGTTTTGCCGTAGGCCCCTGTGCCTTTGCCAGGTACTCGGCGCGATAACCGAGAATCATGGTTTTGCCTGAACCGGCAACACCATGGATAACCCGATGGCCGTCGCCCAGTGAACGGGCCAGTTGTTCTTGTTGAATATCCATGACGCGCATGATGCTGGGCAGTTCGGCGTTTGCATCCTGGTCGTCAAACAAACTTCCCTGGGTTTGCACGCGCACTTCAGGGAACATATTCCAGCGCACACGATCCAGTTGCGGCAGGGACATGGCGCCACCGAAGGCGTGGGAAAACATGTTCCACAAGTGCTGCTGAAACTGCTCGCTGTCTACCGCTTCGAGCATTTCATCGGAGCAGATTACATGGTGCGAGGCCATGGCTTCGCCGAGCCCTGCGGCATCGAACTGTTTGCGGGTAATGCGGGTAAAAACAACGCCATAACTCCATGGGAAGGCCAGTTTGCCTTGATGGGCGCCCGTTGTTTGCACCAATTGCGGATCGCGCTGCAGTGCGTTGACGACCACTATGGCGCAGTGCCTGGCCTGAAGCAGTGGGCTGATGACTGACTTGGGGCGGCCCTCGGGCGCGATGGTCCACAAATCCTTACGTGCTCGCTGGATTGTTTCCAGCTTCCAGTCCTTGGTTTCCAGAATCAGTAAGCCGCGCCGCGGGTGAAGAATGACAAAGTCTGGGTGCGATTGCTTGGGGCCGACGGGCACGTCATACCAGAGCAAGTAGTCGGCATCCAGTTTTTGCTCCAGGCGTTCGGCCAGGCGTTTTTCACCGGAGGTCATGCGCATGGCGCATGTGCCGATTGCTGGAATAAGAGTTGCCATTTCTGCTGCCCGCCATATTAGTCCCTTATGTCGCGCATCATCCGTTATAGAGCGGTTTCAGACCAGACAAGCGAAGCAATTTGTTGGCCGATGCGGCAAATTTCTAACCAGCACGGCGTGTCGAGCATTCAGCGTTGTTGCGGTTATCGGTGTCAGGCAATCCGCGTGCTTAGTCAAGCCGATAGCCAGCCAGCTCCCTGGGCGTCAACACGCGTACGTTATGTGGGGCGATGGCCTGCATGTCGCTGAGCAGGCTGGCGGGGATGTGCATTTGCTGGAAGTAGGCCGCCGGGCTGTAGCGCACGCTGTTGCCGCTTTGCGCCGAGTCGCCGTTGGCGAAGTAGGGGCGGTGGATGCCGACGTGGCCGCGTACGGTCTTGTCGCGGCCGGCGGCCAGCAGGTAAACGCAACTGCCCTGACACACGGCATTGGCCGGCACCAGGGTGTCGAAGCCGGACTCACGCAGCAGGCGACCCATGCGGATGGCTTCCGCCACGCTGCCACCGATGTTGTCCAGCAGCGCCAGCTTCTTCTGGTACTTGCCGGGATTGGCCAGCAAGCCCTGGAGTAGGGCTTCGTAGTCGCCGGGGGCAATCGCCTCGGAAATATCGACGGCGAGAATGGCGCCGGCGCTCTTGTGCTGCACGGCTTGCACCTCGACCTTGGCCGCTGCGGGCAGCGAAGCCAGCAGGACGGCGCACAGGAGGGTGCTGCGAATACGCTGATGGCTCATACCGCGAGTGCTTCCTTATCCAGGCAGTGATGCGTTTTAGAACTTCTCTTTGCCGGCCAGATAACGCCATTCGGCATTGCCCAGCTTGCCCATGGACACGCCGCCGATGCGGATACGCTTGAGGCTGATGACCGTCAGGCCAACGCTTTCGCACATGTGGCGAAGCTGCCCCGGCAGCGGGTTTTTCAGGGCGAAGCGCAGGCGCGTTTCGTTCTGCCAGCTGACCTTGCACGGTGCCAGCGGCTTGCCGCGAAAGTTCAGGCCGTGGGCCAGACGCTTGAGGCCGTGGGCTTGCAGCGCGCCGCTGACTTCGACGATGAACTCCTGCTCCAGCTTGCTGGCGTCGTCGCTAAGCTTGCGTGACACGCTCCAGTTTTGGGTGAACACCTGCAGGCCGCAGGCGTCGGTGTCCAACGCCAGGCACAGGGTCAGGCGCTCGAAGTGGCGTTGCAGGGGGCGCACTTCACTGAGGTCGAGGGCGCTCTGGCTGGTCTTGTTGAGTAGCTGCTCGGCCTGCTCCGGGGTTTGCCCGGCCGGTTTGTGCAGCAGCAGGGTGATCGGCTCCTGGGGCGTGAGAACGGCCTCGGGATGCAGCGCCACGACCTGTTCGGCGACCTTGAAGAAGGGCTCTTCGACCAGCACGCCATCGACTGTGACCCAGCCGCCCTCGATATACAGCTCGGCTTCACGGCGTGAGCAGCCGACCAGCTCGGCGAGGCGTTTGGACAGGCGAATCGGATCAGTCATGGTGGTGGTCGCTGCAAAAAGAGGCGCAGTGTAACAGGCCGCAGGGCAACTTCGCCGGCCCCATGGCTGGCTCAGCCGTCCTGATTGGCGCGGTAGGCGCCAGGGGTGAGGCCGGTCCACTTTTTAAACGCGCGGTGAAAGGCCGAAGGCTCGGAAAAGCCCAGTTGTTCGGCGATGCCCTGGATCGACAGTTCGCTGCGGCCCAGGTGGTAGATGGCCAGGTCGCGACGCAGGTGGTCTTTCAATTCCTGAAAGCTGGAGCCTTCCTCGCCCAGGTGGCGGCGCAGGGTTTGTGGGCTCATGTGCAGTTGGCGGGCCACGGCTTCCAGGTCTGGCCAGGCGCTGCAGTCGCGGCCGAGCAAACGGCGGATCTGGCTGATCAGGCTGTCGCCGCCGTCCGGGCGGGCCAGCAGGTCGGCGGGGGAATGCTGGAGAAACTGCTTGAGGGTGCGCTCGTCCTGCAACAGCGGCATGCTCAGGTAGCGGGCCTGGAACAGCAGGCTGGTGCTGCCGGCGGCGAAGCGCCGGGGGCAGGGGAACAGGCGCTGGTATTCGCCGCTGTGGGCCGGTTCCGGGTAGGCGAAGGTGGCCTCTTGCAGGCGGATGCGCTGGCCGATCAGCCAACTGCCGAGGCGATGCCAGATCACCAGCAGGCTTTCCACCAGGAAGTGATCCGGGTCCCAGAGGCTTGAGTCGTCCACGCTCAGGCGCGCCCAGTCGCCTTCGCGGCTCAGGTGAATGCTCGGCGCCTCGGGGAACAGGCGGTAGAACAGGCCGCCGCGGGTCAGGGCTTTTTCCAGGGAGCGGCAATGGATGATGGCGTAGCACATCATGGCGAAGGTGCCGCGCTTGCTGCGCTGGCGGCCAAAGCCCATGTATTCGTCGTCCAGGGTCTCCCACAGCAGTTGCAACAGAC
>DAITLT010000006.1:0-25927 GCA_036835505.1 Pseudomonas sp. | reverse complement strand
AGAAAGACGACATGAACACCTCGGACATGCACCCGTTCATTCACCCGCTGTCGGCGGCGATTGATCCGGCGTGGGAATCGCGTTCCGACTGGGAAATCTACAAGGGCATCGCCAAGCGCTTCTCGGAAATGTCGGTCGGTCACCTCGGCGTCGAGCAGGATTTGGTCACCACCCCGTTGCTGCACGACAGCCCGGGCGAACTGGCCCAGCCGTTTGGTGGCATCGACTGGAAAACCGCAGGCGAAGCGCCGATTCCGGGCAAGAACTGCCCGAACATGCGCGTAGTCGAGCGTGACTACCCGAACGTGTACAAGAAGTTCAGCTCCCTCGGCCCATTGCTGGACAAGAACGGCAACGGCGGCAAGGGCATCAACTGGAACACTCAGCACGAGGTCGATTTCCTCGGTGAGTTGAACCACAAGGTGCGTGATGAGGGCGTCAGCAAAGGCCGTCCAAACATCGACAGCGCGATTGATGCCTGTGAAGTGATTCTGTCCCTGGCGCCAGAAACCAACGGTCACGTAGCGGTCAAGGCGTGGGCGGCACTCTCTGAGTTCACCGGTCTGGATCACAGCCACCTGGCGCTGCCGAAAGAGCACGAAGCCATTCGCTTCCGCGATATTCAGGCACAACCACGCAAGATCATCTCCAGCCCGACCTGGTCTGGTCTGGAAGATGAGCATGTGAGCTACAACGCCGGTTACACCAACGTCCATGAGTACATCCCATGGCGCACCATTACCGGCCGCCAGCAGTTCTTCCAGGATCACCCGTGGATGCAGGCCTTTGGTGAGGAGCTGATGAGCTACCGGCCACCGGTCAACACCCGCACCATTGGCGCGGTGAAGGGCAAACGCAGCAACGGCAACACCGAGATCGTGCTGAACTGGATTACTCCGCACCAGAAGTGGGGTATTCACAGTACTTACAGCGACAACCTGATCATGCTCACCCTGAGCCGTGGTGGTCCGATTGTTTGGCTCTCGGAAACCGACGCCAAGCGTGCCGGCATCGAGGACAACGACTGGGTCGAATGCTTCAACGCCAACGGCGCCCTGACCGCTCGTGCAGTGGTCAGCCAGCGGGTTAAAGACGGCATGGTGATCATGTATCACGCCCAAGAGCGGATCGTGAACGTACCAGGCTCGGAAACCACCAAGACCCGTGGTGGTCACCACAACTCGGTAACCCGTGTGCTGCTTAAACCGACCCATATGATCGGTGGCTATGCACAACAGGCGTACGGCTTCAACTACTACGGCACCGTGGGCTGTAACCGCGATGAATTTGTGGTGGTACGCAAGATGAGCAAGGTGGACTGGCTTGACGGCACTGATGTCGGCGGCCTGGGCGGCGACGCTCTGCCACAACCCCTGCCAAAAGACCTCTGAGGATTAATGCCATGAAGATTCGTTCACAAGTTGGCATGGTGTTGAACCTGGACAAGTGCATTGGTTGCCACACCTGTTCAATCACCTGCAAAAACGTCTGGACCAGCCGTGAAGGCATGGAATACGCCTGGTTCAACAACGTTGAAACCAAGCCTGGTATCGGTTACCCGAAAGAGTGGGAAAACCAAGACAAATGGCGCGGCGGCTGGGTGCGTAACAAAGACGGTTCGATCAACCCGAAGATCGGCGGCAAATTCCGCGTGCTGGCGAACATCTTCGCCAACCCGAACATGCCAACTATCGACGACTACTATGAGCCGTTCGACTTCGACTACCAGCACTTGCACACCGCCCCATTGGGTGAGCACCAGCCGACCGCACGGCCGCGCTCGGTGATTAGCGGCAAGCGCATGCAGAAGATCGAGTGGGGTCCAAACTGGGAAGAAATTCTCGGTACCGAGTTCGCCAAGCGCCGTAAGGACAAGAACTTCGACCAGATCCAGGCCGACATCTACGGTGAGTATGAAAATACTTTCATGATGTACCTGCCGCGTCTGTGCGAGCACTGCCTGAACCCGGCGTGCGCAGCCTCGTGCCCAAGCGGCGCGATCTACAAGCGTGAAGAAGACGGTATCGTCCTCATCGACCAGGAAAAGTGCCGCGGCTGGCGGATGTGCATCAGCGGCTGCCCGTACAAGAAGATCTACTTCAACTGGAAGAGCGGTAAATCCGAGAAGTGCATCTTCTGCTACCCGCGTATCGAAGCCGGCATGCCGACCGTGTGCTCGGAAACCTGTGTGGGCCGTATCCGCTACCTCGGCGTGTTGCTCTACGATGCCGACCGCATCCATGAAGTGGCCAGCACGCCGAACGAGCAGGACCTGTACCAGAAGCAACTGGACATCTTCCTTGACCCGCATGATCCAGCCGTGATCAAGCAGGCCCTGGCCGATGGCGTACCGCAGTCGGTAATCAATGCCGCCCAGCGTTCGCCGGTGTACATGATGGCTGTGGACTGGAAGCTGGCTCTGCCGCTGCACCCGGAATATCGCACGCTGCCGATGGTTTGGTACGTACCGCCGCTGTCGCCGATCCAGAACGCCGCTACCGCTGGCACCGTAGGCATGAACGGGGTGATCCCGGATGTCGACAGCCTGCGCATTCCGCTGCGTTACCTGGCCAACCTGCTGACCGCAGGGGATGTGGCTCCGGTCAAGCTGGCGCTCAAGCGTCTGCTGGCGATGCGCGCCTACAAGCGTGCCGAGCAGGTCGACGGCGTACAGGACCTCAAGGTGCTGGACGAAGTGGGTCTGTCCGTAGCCCAGGTTGAGGACATGTACCGCTACCTGGCCATTGCCAACTACGAAGACCGTTTCGTGGTGCCGAGTGCGCACCGTGAAGACGCCATGAGCGATGCCTTCGGCGAGCGTTCGGGCTGTGGTTTCAGCTTCGGCAGTGGTTGCAGCGGCAGTTCGGACACCAACATGTTCGGCGCCAAGAAGGCCAACAAGCGCGACATCCTGAAAACCGTGCAGTTGTGGGAGGATTAAACATGCAAATCCTCAAGGTAATTTCCCTGCTCCTGGATTACCCCACCGAGGCACTACAGGACGGGCGGGACGAGTTGGATCAGGCCATTGCAGCCAGTCGTGAAATCAGCCCGGAGCAGCGCAATGCGCTGCACGAGCTGCTCGAACTGATCTGCGAGAACGACCTGATGGATGGCCAGGAGCACTACGGTGCTCTGTTCGGCCGCGGCCGCTCGCTGTCGCTGTTGCTGTTTGAACATGTGCATGGCGAGTCTCGCGACCGCGGCCAGGCCATGGTCGACATGATGGCGCAGTACGAAGAGGCCGGTTTTGCCATCGGCGTCAAAGAGCTGCCTGATTACATCCCGCTGTACCTGGAGTACCTGGCTACCCGCGAAGACCTGGAGGCCCGCGAGGGCCTGGCCGATGTCGCGCATTTGCTGGCCCTGCTGGCGGCTCGCCTGGATGAGCGCGAAAGCGCTTATGCCGGCTGCTTCCGGGCATTGCTGCAAATCGCCGGGGTTGAGCCGCAGGAGGCCATGGCTGAGGTGCGTGAACAGGTTGCCGCGGAAGTCCGTGACGACTCGCTCGAAGCCCTGGACAAAATCTGGGAAGAGGAAGCCGTGGACTTTATGCAAGCCGAGCAACAGGACCGCTGCCCAAGTAAGGCCAGTGGTCCTGGCAAGGCCCGCGAAGAGTCTGCCATTCCCTTGCATTGGGTCGATTTCAAACAAGATGGGTTAGCCACTGAACTGACCCAGGAGGCACGTAATGTCTAAGTTGAACTTGTTGATGTTCGGGGTTTATCCCTATGTCGCGTTGGCCATCTGCCTGATCGGCAGCTGGGCGCGCTTCGATCTGTCGCAGTACTCCTGGAAGGCCGGTTCCAGCCAGGTGTTCAACCGTAACGCGGCCGAGCAGCGCTATATGCGCATCGCCAGCAACCTGTTCCACGTCGGCGTGCTGTTCGTGCTGGCGGGGCACTTCGTTGGTCTGCTGATGCCGGCATCGCTGTACCACCATGTCATCAGCACTGAGAACAAGCAGTTGCTGGCCATGGTTTCCGGCGGCTTCTTCGGCGCCCTGTGCCTGATCGGCTTGCTGATGCTGGTCAAGCGTCGTCTGGGCGATGACCGCGTGCGGGCCTCGTCCACCACCTCCGACGTGCTGATCCTGCTGGTGCTGTTGGCGCAGTTGGTGCTCGGCCTGTTGACCATCGTCGCCTCGACCCAGCACATGGACGGTTCGGTGATGGTGATGCTGGCCAACTGGGCGCAATACACCGTGACTCTGCAGCCGGTGCAAGCCGCTGAATCGATCGCCGCGGTGGGCCTGGTGTACAAGCTGCACGTGTTCCTTGGTCTGACCCTGTTCGTACTGTTCCCGTTCACCCGTCTGGTACACATCGTCAGTGCGCCAGTCTGGTACCTGGGCCGTCGCTATCAGATCGTGCGGCAAAAGGGCTGATACAATTCGCCCCCTCCCGCCGGGAGAGGGCGAAGTCTCTTGGATTGAGCGCTGCAGGTGACCGCAGGGTGGTTAGGGTTCGAGCTCCGTGATGGGGCCGCTCGCCCAGCCTGCAACGGTTGCCGGTTTATGCCGCGCTCAGTTCAGTTTCACGCTATTGAGTAGTTCAAGAATCAACGCTGTTGTTGATGGGGCGCCGGCTTGCCGCGCGCGGGTCAACAACGCAGGAGGTCAGCATGGCTTGTGGATGTGGTGGTACTAACGGTGGCTCGGGTGGTTGTGGTGGCGATAAGCCCTTGGCCAACCCCTTGCTGGATGCCGAGTTGGCCCAAGAGGTGCCGCAGGCAGCCGCCAGCGCGGTGGTCGCCTTCGATCCCGCCCCAGCGCCCGATGCCGAGCCGCTGCTGATTGCCAGCAGTGAGCAGGATTGGCCGCGGATTCGCGTCAATGGCGTGCTGATCGAACCCGAGGCCCTGGCCTTGGAGCTGCAATATCACCCAGCGGCCGAGCAGAGCGAGGCCATGTTCCTCGCCGCCCAGGCCCTGGTCATCCGTGAGCTACTCCAGCAACGCTGTGCCGAACTGGGCCTGACGGTCGAGGCCGGCGCCGGCGAGAGCCAGGAAGAGGCACTGATTCGCAGCTTGATCGAGCGCGAAGTGCCGGTACCGGAAGCCGATGAGAGTGTGTGCGAGCACTTCTACAGCAGCAACCTGCCACGCTTTGTCAGCGCCCCCTTGCTGGCGGCCCGGCATATTCTGCTGGACTGCGCTCCAGACGACATCGAAGAGCGCATCAGCAAGCGCGAGCAGGCCGAGGCCTTGCTGGTGCAATTGCAGGCTGATCCGCAGCGCTTCACCGAGTTGGCCCTGGCCCATTCGGCCTGCCCATCGAAAGAGCAGGGCGGCGCACTTGGCCAACTGAGCAAAGGCCAGACCGTGCCGGAGTTCGAGCGGCAATTGTTCCGTCAGCAACAAGGCCTGGTCAGCCAGCCGCTGGAAAGCCGTTATGGCTTCCATGTGGTGTTTGTTGATCAGCGTATCGAAGGCCTGCAACTGCCCTACGAGGCCGTTGCCCAGGACATTCGTCGCGAGCTGTATCAGCGGGTTTGGCAAAAATCCGTGGCCCAGTATTTGCAGACGCTGGTCGGTGCCGCCGATATCCAGGGTATCCAGTTGGCGGGGGCAGACTCCCCGCTGTTGCAGTAACCCGCTGGTTGCACTAACCCACAGGAGAGGTGCGGATGGGCAGCTTGTTGCAGGACAGCTTTGGCCGGGAAATCGACTACGTACGGATGTCGATCACGGATAGATGCGACTTCCGTTGCGTGTATTGCATGGCCGAGGATATGACCTTTCTGCCGCGCCAGCAGGTGCTGAGCCTGGAAGAGTTGTATCTGCTGGCCGAACAGTTTGTCGCCATGGGGGTCAAGAAGATTCGCCTCACCGGCGGTGAACCACTGGTGCGCAAAGGCATTGTCGGGCTGTGCGAGCGTATCGCCAGCCTGCCAGGCTTGCGCGAGCTGGTGTTAACCACCAATGGTTCGCAGTTGCAGCGCTATGCCCAGGGGTTGTATGCCGCCGGGGTCAAGCGCCTGAACATCAGCCTCGATAGCCTGGATGCCGACAAGTTCCACGCCATCACCCGCACCGGCGAACTCAGCCAGGTGCTGGGCGGGATTGCCGCCGCCCAGGATGCCGGCTTTAAACACATCAAGCTCAACGTCGTGGTGATGAAAGGCCGCAACGACAGCGAAGTACCGGCCCTGGTCGAGTACGCCGTGGCCAATCAGTTGGACCTCAGCTTTATCGAAGAAATGCCCCTGGGCACCATCAGCGAGCACAGCCGCGCCGAGGCGTTCTGTTCCAGTGCCGAAGTGCGCGCCCTGATTGAGCAACGCTACGACCTGGTCGAGTCTGCCGAATCAACCCAGGGACCGTCCCGTTACTGGCGCATTCCGGGGGTGGACAACACCCGTATCGGCTTTATCTCGCCCCATAGTCACAACTTCTGCGCCAGCTGCAACCGCGTTCGTTTGACTGCCGAGGGCCGCTTGTTGCTGTGCCTGGGCAATGAACACGGGCTGGATCTGAAGGCCATCCTGCGCCGTTATCCCGGCGAGCCGGCACGGATTCGCGACGCCCTGCTCGGTGCCATCGCCCGCAAACCCTGGGGCCATGACTTCCGCTTGAACGACGACGTACAAGTGCTGCGGTTTATGAACATGACCGGCGGCTAAACCGTTAAACCTCCCTTTTGGCCGCTGTTGCGGCCATTTTTTTGGTTCATCGCGCTTTCCCGGAGAAGGCAGCCTTGATTTTCAGGAAGAAGTAATCCGAGTCCCTGAAGCCATAGGCCATGCGTTTGATCACCTTGATGCGGTTGTTCACCCCTTCCAACTGGCTGGTGCGCATGGGGAAGCGAGCACTGGCGAGGATGCCTCGGACGTAGCGTTTGAGGTTTCGGGCAAAGCGCTGTAGCGGTGCCAGATCACTGTCCCGTGCATGACGTAACCAGATCCTCCAGCGTTGCCAGCCTTCACGCACGCTGGGGGCATGCCAGATCTCTTTCAGGGCGTCCTTGAGCACGTAAACAGTGGTCAGCGGCTGATTGGCGGCCAGTAGCTCCTGCAGTTGCACCGCCTGCTCATCTTTGAGGTTGTCTCGGTTACGCAGGAGCAGTCAGCGACTCTGTTTGACCACTTTGCGCGCCGGCTTGTCATGGCTCAGTGCGTTGGCCTGGTCGACCCGGATGGATCAGCAATACATGACTACTTCAGTTTATCCCCGCATCCAAGGGCTAGAATAATAATGGAATTAGACGATAGCGAACTTTTTTCATGTATTCGCAATAGCCTGGATCGCTGCTCAAATGCCGTTCTTCTTGAATTATGCGCAATACTAAAAATGTGACAGTTAGCAGGTATATGAGTATATTGAGTGGCGTAGTGTTGGCTAATACATAGCCGCTATAAATTAGGACGTAACTTGCGTAAATTGGGTGGCGCACCAAGCGATACATCCAGGTGGTTTTTATGACGCGCCTGGCTGCAATTATGGCAAAGCTACGATTTAGCGAGATGACTCCGAGTATTTGAATGATGGTGCCCAGAATAATGCTGATGCTTGCCATGGGCAATATTCCCCAAGAGGCTGGGCGCAAAAATAATGGCGCAATAGTTCCTGCTATGGCTATTATCCAGTCAAATGGTAAGGTTGAAACGCTCTTGGGTGCACTGCGGAGCAGGTAAAATGTAGCTGTTAGCGTTTCTGATATGCATATTATTAGAAAATATAATTCATTTGTTCTTATAAAGGCTTGTATGTGTGTGGCGGCGAAGGCGCCTAGGCAGGTCGCCAGAATAGCCCCACTGTAAAAACTGGTGCGACTGGACTGTAACGCGGCGGTGAATGAGGTCATATTTTCAGCCTGTCTTCAACGATCTGCAGTGCTGCGCGGTATTGAATCGTCGGCGCTCCGCGCAACGTTGCTAGGCAGAGCTCTAACGCCCTTTTAGCTAGCTATCATGGGCCTGCACCGTGCCGAAAGGGCTGCGGTGCTCACTTAGGCTGTCGCCCGTGAAGGAACCCACACGGCGAAAGTCGCTAGGGCAGCAGCCGAAGTATTGTTTAAAGGCCCGAGTGAAATAAGACGGGTCTTGGAAGCCCACCGCATAGGCAATGCTGGTGATAGGCATCTGGCTGTGGCGTAGTAACTCATCAGCCTTTTCCATCCGTTTAGCTAAGACAAATTCGACGAAACCAACCTCGTAGGTTTGTTTAAACAGTCGGCTAAAGCGAAACGGTGTCATGCCGCAGTGCCTTGCTATTTGGCTCTGCTCAATGTGCTGGTGAAAATGCTCATCAATGTATTGCACGGCATCTTGCAGCGGTTGCTGCTTTTGATATTGGTTGGTCAGACGCACACTTTCAGGTAGTGGGTTAGCAAACGACAGTGGCAGTTTGTGTTCTGTGTTCTGTGCGTTGTTACGCAGTCGGCAGAGTTCACGCAGGGCATGCAGATAGCGCTCACGCTCCGTGAGGGGGAGTGGCAGTACCAGATAGTCCCAAACTTTCGAGCGAAAGGCCCAAATCGCCAACTCCTCAGAATGCTGAATCGTCAGCATGGTAATGGGCACTGAAGGCGCAGTTTTTTTGACTTCCAGTAACAGGCGCAATCCCAACGCATCGGGATGATCGTAATGCATGCAGATCATGTCGGGGTGCTGATTATTTAACCCGGATGTGCGCAGATCACGCACCAAGCGGATGTCGCAGGTGTTCGCGAATGCAGACGTGCAATTAGTGGCGGACTGATCATGGGTAAGGTCGAACCACAGCAGCCGCGGAGCGGTTACAACGTGTGCGTTCATAAGCATCACTATATTTTGATATTTGGCTATGCGTTACCAAATGGAGACACTCTCAAGCATGGTCGGATCACCTTACAAAGAGTGGATTGTCTACAGTACACCTAAGTGGCTAAAAGCCATCAAGGCAAATATCAAATATTCATAATGTTAATAACTACGTGATCTATTGTGTTCGCTGGACATAAACAGGGCAACTCAGCTCACCTCGGTCGCAGTCAACCAGTTTGGTTTCGCGCTAATTGGGCTGTTGCCACCGTTCGTCGTAGCTTGTTGGCCTTCTTGTAGAAGTGGCTCAAGGCCTCTAGCTCGGGCATGTCCTAGTGGTGTTTACCGTTGGCGATCCGCCTCAGTGCAAAAATATGCCTGTGAATCGCAAAAAAGTCCTAACCCCTAGTCAGTCTATTTACTAACGTTGACACAGGCGGGGCAAATGGCAACGTCTTTTCAGTAATGAGATTTGGCGAGGTGGGCGAAATGACTTTCCAAGCAGTTAAAGCATCGGTGCTGAAGTTCGTTAATGACGAAGAGGGGCTGACCGCAGTGGAATATGCGGTTGCTGGTGGACTAGTGTCCTTGGGTGTAGTTGCTGCATTTACTAACTTGGGTACTGCCATTAGTGGTGTTATCGCCAACTTAATTGCGGCGATGTAGGTTCGCGATTGGTTGTGTCGCTAGAGTCGATGGTTTTCTGTCGGGTCTTTAGCTAAGGCGGAGGTGGTTTGCATGGGTATTGTATTAAACACCTCCGTTTTCTTGTTTCTTGCTGTCGCAGTAGTTAGCGATATACGTGCGCATCGCATTTCCAATGCGCTTGTCCTTGCGGGTGGGCTTTGTGCTCTGCTGATTAATAGCTGGTTTTACGGGTTTCCTGGCGTCCTTGCTTGGCTGATGGGGCTGGGTGCCGGTTTGCTGCTGTTTTTGCCTTTTTATGCTTTGGCCGGCATGGCCGCCGGCGACGTTAAGTTAATGGCCATGGTCGGTGGTTTTATCGGCCCCAGCAATGTGTTTTGGGCCGCAGCCTTTAGCCTGATGGTCGGTTCGCTCTTGGGACTGTTAATTTTGTTTTACCGCAAACAACTAGTGCGCACATTGCAGCGCTACTGGGTCATTGTCAGTTTAAAAACCTATATCGAACCTGCTGCTACCGATGCAGCCCGACAGCGCTTTCCTTATGCCATCGCTATCTTGCTCGGTAGCTTGATGAGTGTTTGCTTAAATTTAAGCGGTGCGGGAGCTTAGCTATGTCAGCACTTTCCTCGCTAAATCGTCTCGCATCAGAGGCCACTGGATTGTCGTCACTGGCGCCGCAGCCGTGCAGCGTTGCCGACACCGGACTAGGGGAGAATCTGCTCGGCGATCTGCTGTGCAAGCACCTGCATGACGCCGGGGTGCTGGATATGCCGCAACTGGTGGCGCGCCTGGCGCTGACCGGCTCGGTGTTGGAGGAGTTGCTGGCGTTTTTGCGCAAAGACGCGCGTGTCGAGGTGCTCGGCCAGGCCGGTGGGCAGGGCCTGCGCTATGGCTTGACCGAGCGCGGTCGCAGCAGTGCTAAGGATGCGTTGGCGCGTAGTGGTTATATCGGCCCGGCGCCTTATCCGGTGGAGCGTTATCGGCAATTACTGCACGCGCAGACGGTTCACAGCAGCGCCGTTAACGGGCCGAACATGCGTCAAGCTTTCAACGATATTGTTATTCGCGACGAGTTACTCGATCAGCTTGGCCCGGCGATGAACTCCGGCCGGGCGATCATGATTTACGGCCCGCCTGGCACCGGTAAAACCTATATCAGTCAGCGCTTGATTCGCCTGTTTAGCGATGCGATATGGATACCCTATGCCATCGCCATCAACGAGGTGGTGCTGGAGATTTTCGACCCGCAGCTACACACACCGTTGCCTGTTGAACTCAATAAATTCAGCCTGCGCCTAGATCAAGGCGTTGACCGGCGATTATTGCAGTGCCAGCGCCCCATTGTGATCACTGGCGGTGAATTAACCATGGACATGCTGGATGTACGCTTTGACCCGTACAGCCGTCAGTACCAAGCGCCGCTGCAACTCAAAGCAAGCAATGGCATTTTTATTATCGACGATCTGGGTCGTCAGCGAATGCCGCCTATAGAGCTGTTTAACCGCTGGATTGTGCCCTTGGAGGAGAAGAAAGATTTTCTCAACCTTGGTGGTGGTCGCCATTGCGAGATTCCTTTCGATCTAGTGCTGGTGTTCTCGACCAACCTCAATCCCTTGGCGTTGGCTGATGAAGCCTTCCTGCGGCGTATTGGTTACAAACTGCACTTTGATCATCTATTGCCCAGCGAATACGTGCGCATCTGGCAGCAGGAGTGCGCGAAACGGGCGCTGCCCTATGACCCAGCGTTGGTTGCTTATGTGATTGAGCAACTGCATCTGCCGACCCACACGCCACTCTTGCCCTGCCACCCGCGCGACTTGCTGAGCATGGCGCTGGATCGCCAGCATTACTTGGCTTTGGATGCGGCCGAAAGCCTCACTCCTGAGGCCTTGCAGTGGGCTTGGCGTAACTATTTTGTCGCGCTTGAAGCTTGTTGAATCAAGGAGATACCGACATGAACTCACGCACCCTTACATTGCTTGGCCTGTCGTTGATTCTTGGCTTAGGCGCCGCCTTTTTGGCCAATAATTGGCTGATAGCACGCTTGGATGCCAGCCCCGATGACAATTTGCAAAGCGTGGTGGTGGCCACGGTGGAAATTGCTTTTGGGCAGATGATTGAGGCTCAGCAAATCGGCGTGGTGCGCATGCCTAAAGGCACTGTGCCAGAAGACGCCTTCGATGCCAGTGACAAGGTGGTCGGCAAGATCGCAACCTTCGACATCTTGCGTGGCGATATCGTCCGCGGAGCACGCTTGGCCGAGCACCTCGGTGGCAGCACCTTGGCCTCGCTAATTGCACCGCAAATGCGCGCAATTTCAGTACGTGTGGATGATGTGGTTGGCGTGGGTGGCTTCCTGCTACCGGGCAACAGGGTTGATGTGCTGGCGACCAAGAAAGTGGGTAACAGCAGCGATGCCGAGTCCGAAACCATTCTCGAGGACTTGCGGGTCTTAGCCGTGGACCAAACGGCCGGCACTGACAAAACCCAGCCGGTGGTGGTACGTGCTGTGACCCTGGAGATGAGCAGCGAAGAGGCGGAAGTCCTAGTTAAGGCGCAAACCGAAGGCAAGTTGCAACTGGCACTGCGCAACCCCTTGGATAACCAAAAAAAGCCCCTCGCAGCAGTTGCGCCAGCCGCCGTGGCTGTAGTGCAACCTCCTGCGCCCGTGCCCGTAGCGGTTAAACCTGAAGTGCGACGCAAAACCGCTGGTGCGGGTGCTGGCGTGACCATTATCCGCGGCACCAAAGTAGAGCTGGCGAAAGCCCAATTATAGGACGGAGCGGGGCAATCCGGGGCAACCCGTGAATGGATGTGCAAGCGCTATTGCTTAGGGCACAGCGCATGCGCGACAGCGCTGATGGCTCGTGTGTTGCGGGCAAGTGCGCATTAGCTAGCTAGGCTGTGAGCAAGTTACAGGCGATAGCGACCAAGGAGTAGCGCATGACTATCATTGAAAAACTCAGCATCTGCACGCTGCAACTGTTAGTCGCCGGCTGGTTACTCAGTACGAGTGTGCAGGCGGCGCAAACCCAAGCTGCGGTGAGTATCGTGCCGGCCGCCAATATCAGTGCTGTTCAGGTGCCGATTTATAAGTCCAGAGTGCTCGCGACCCGCGCGCCAGTGAAAAAGGTATCGGTGGGCAATCCGGAAATTGCCGATATTTTAATCACCAGCCCCACTCAGTTGTACCTGCTCGGGCGCGCGCTTGGTAGCACCAACGTACTGCTGTGGGACAGCAGTAATAAGTTGATTGACAGCCTTGAAGTTGAGGTTGGCCATGACCTCAGTAGTCTTAAAGAGAAACTCCATCAGTTAATGCCGAGCGAGAAGATTGAGGTGTTTAGCGCTCAAGGCGCGCTGGTATTGCGTGGTCAGGTGACCAGTGCAGCCGCTATGGATACCGCGATTAAACTGGCCAAAACCTACACCGCACAAACCACCAGTGTGGTTCAGGGGGAGGGCGAGGCTGCAGTGGCGACCCCGACCCAAGCACTGGATGTGATCAACCTGATGACCATTGGCGGCAGCCAGCAGGTGATGCTTGAGGTCAAGGTGGCCGAGGTACAACGCAGCTTGCTAAAGAGCATGAATATCAACTTTCTTGCCTCGGGCGCTTCGGGTAACTGGACACTGGGCGGTATTAATACCGGCATTTCGCCGGGCAGCGGTAAAGCCCTGCTGGCTGAGTTTGTTTCCGACAGTTTTGCACTTGATCTGGTGTTGGATGCAGCGAAGAACAATGGTTCGGCCAAGGTCTTGGCCGAACCGACCCTGACGACCCTGACAGGGCAGCAGGCTGAGTTCATTTCCGGTGGCGAGTTTCCAATCCCGGTCACTGACGATGATGGTGGCACCACCATTGAGTACAAAGAATTTGGCGTAGGCCTGAAGTTTATTCCGGTGGCGCTGGACTCCGGACGGATCAACCTCAACCTGAATGTCTCAGTCAGCGAAATTGCCGATAGTAATACCCTGCTGCTGGAGACCGGCGCAGGGGGTATTGGCGGCGGAATTGGCGGGGTTACCCAGATAGTCCCTGCGTTAACCAAGCGCAGCGCGCAATCTACCCTTGAACTGGGTGACGGGCAGACCATTGCCATCGCGGGTTTGATCAGTGAGAACTCGCGGGACTTGGTCAATCGCTTTCCTGGCCTAGGTGATATTCCGATCTTGGGCTACCTGTTTCGCAGTCAGGAGTACCGCAGTGGGCAAACCGAGTTGGTGATCTTGGTCACCCCGCACCTGGCCAAACCGGTTGATGCAAAAGTAGTGCTGTTGCCTACGCAGAACTTCGTTGAACCGAGCGATCTGGATTTTTATCTATTGGGTAAAACCAAAGCACCTGGAGCGGGCCGCGCAGTGCCCGTTAGCCTTGGGGTGTCTGGCGGCCATTTCGGTCATGATTTGAAGTAATGGGAGGTTGTGAGCATGAAATGCATGATCGCTTCATTGGCTTCATTGGCTTCATTGGCTTCATTGGTTTTGTCGCTGTCTGTGCTGAACGGTTGTATGAGTTACAACGAGGGACGGGTTGGCCCTGCGGGCTCCACGGTTAACCAAACGCTCTATCAGCAGATCGCCAACAAAGAAGTTGCCGCCAATCCTGGTACTGACATCTCCCCCGTTGGTACTGATGGCCCGCAGACGGAGAGCGTGCTGGACAGCTACCGTGGTGTTACTGGCAACGCGGAACAAGTCGCCCAGCCTATTCAAATCAATATCGGCAACAGCAACTGAGGTCTGCCGCTATGACTCCTTGGATGCAGCAGCCTGTACACATGCCTCTCGAGCAGCGGGGGGCTGTGTTGGTGTTGGTGGTTCTTGCCATGGCGGCCATGTTGCTGATGGGCGCGCTGGCGCTGGATGGTGGTCATGTATTGGTGAATAAAACCCGCCTGCAAAATTCGGTGGATGCCGCAGCACTTAGTGGTGCCCAAACACTGAGTCAGGTTCTGGGAACAACTAATGCCTCGACCCTCGCTCGAAGCGCAGCGTTAGCGACCTTGAGCTTAAACGCCAATGCCAGTGGCAACAGTGAACTGGCGAGCGCGATTACTGCCGCGGGCGGCGCAGGCGCTTTTGCCGTGGTCGAATTGGCCAACAGTGTTTCCGGGCCATTTTCTTTTCCCGGCCCAGCCGATGCCAGTTTTGTTCGGGTTACGGTGCCGACCTACCCACTCACTGGGTTCTTTTGGAATTTCGCGCAGAGCTTCAATGGCACAGTGACGGCCAAGGCCGTCGCGGCCTTGGCAACCGCTGGCGTGAACTCGAGCAGTCCGTGCAATCTAGCCCCACTGATGGTTTGTGGCGATCCGGGCTTGCCCAACGCCAACTGGGGTTTTGGCATGGGTCAGCTGACGGTATTGAAAACAGCGAAGAACAACACCTCCGGTATAGGGCCGGGTAATTTTCAGTTACTCGACTTTGGTGCCGGTGGGAAGACGGTCAGAGACTTACTGGCCGGCGGTGACACGCTCTGCCCGGAGGTAGGTGACAACGTGGCGACCAAACCCGGTAATACCGTAGGGCCGTCCGTGCAGGGTTTTAATACCCGCTTTGGCCAGTATTTGGGGCCTATGGGCGGCACTGAGGCTCTTTATCCACCTGATTTGGTCACCACCTATGATCAGCTCAATAATGGTAAAGCGGCGCTGAGTGTCGACTTAAACACTGACAGCGTCAGCTACTTAGGCGCTGGTGGTGGTTTGGTCAGCACTGATGCGGACGGCAATATGAGCAGTTCCGGCAACTCCGGGTTGTTTGATCTCAACGACTGGAAGGCGGGTTCTGCGGATTGTGTGGCTTCTCCGGGCGGGAGCGGTTGCCAGAGTAACGGCGCTTACGGGCGGCGCATGCTAACCGTAGTTATTGGCCAGTGCAGCGGGACCGATGGTGGCACAGCCTCGGTGCCGGTATTGGGTTTTGGTTGTTTCTTCACCCTGCAGCCTATGGATCAAAGTGGTGGTCAGGCTTGGCTGCTTGGGCAGTTCGACAGCCTATGCGATGGCGGTGGGCGACCCGTGCCTGTGAATACCGCAGGGTCGAAGGTTATTCAGTTGTACAAAAGCTATATCACCAGTTCAACGCTGAGTCCTGATTCATAGGAGGCGTTATGCAGCTACATAGCTTTAAGTCGCAGCGCGGCGTGGCCATGGTGGAGTTCGCTATCACTTTGCCGCTGTTACTGCTGTTGCTGCTGGCTATTGGTGAGATTGCACGAATGCTCTACCAGTACAACAGTCTGTTACAGGCCAGCCGTGATGCCGCGCGGTTTGTTGCCACCAATGCCTGGAACGCGACGCTCGGGCGAGTCGATCTCAGCAGTGATCCGCAACTGGTGTCGAAGGCCAAAAACCTTGCCGTTTATGGTCTGCCCAATAACAGTGGAACCGCACTGGTGCCAGGACTCACTGCAGCCAATGTGCAGGTCAGTCAAGTGGGTAGTGAGCATGTTCAAGTGAGCATCATCTACAACTTTCAACCGGTGATCGGTAGTCAACTGACGACATTCTTTGGCGCGCCCATTGCCCTCGGTATCCCCTTGACGTCCACCGTGGTTATGAGGGCGCTGTGATGAACCGAAAACACATGCAGGGCGTTTATGTGGTGGAGTTCGCCATCATTGGCTTAGTGCTGTTCACCCTGTTGTTTGCCGTACTGGAAATGGGCCGCTTGTATTTTACCGTCGGCGCGTTGAATGAAGTGGTTCGTCGTGGCGCCCGCTTGGCTGTAGTTTGTGAGATTGATCGGCCCGAGATATTACGCCGAGCGATTTTTAATGCGGCCAGTGACAGTGGTGCGAGCAGCTTGATCGGTAATCTTGGCACTGCTGATTTGGGCCTGACCTATCTGGATCAAAACGGTGCCGTGGTGGCCAGCCCTAATGATGGTGGTGCGGGCTTTGACTCTATCCGCTATGTGCAACTCAATATCCAAAATTTCACCTTCAGTTTGCTACTCCCAGGCTTCGGTGGGGGCTTCACCCTGCCGCCATTCAGGGCGACTTTGCCAAGGGAAAGTCTTGGCTACGATGGCGCCAGTGGGGTCACCCAATGTTGAATTCAAAAGAAATCACGCTGCCCTATAGCACACCCAACAAGCAGGCTTTGCGCCTATTGATCAGCAGTCGCGATGCTGATGCGTTGCGCCATCTAGAGAGCCTTTGTGCGCAAGCCAGCGGGGTGCAGGTGAGCACACGCTTGGTTAGCAATGGCCATACCGATCCGCTTTATGGGCTGACTCAGTTACCGGATTTTCTGTTACTGCGGGTCAGTCATCTGTGGCGCGAGGAGTTAGCCGCGTTGTTGCAGCGTCCGGCCCATGAGCGCCCACCGCTGTTGATTTGCGGGCTGCTGGATGCACACGAGGGGGTACGTTTGGCAATGCAGGCGGGGGCTCGTGATTTTCTGCCAGAACCGGTTGCCGCCGAGGAATTGTTGCCGGCCCTGCAACGTATGGTTAAAGAGTCTCTAGGTGGTGGCAGTAGCAATGGCAAGTTGCTGGCGGTGATTAATGCCAAAGGTGGCTCGGGGGCAACCCTGTTGGCCTGTAATTTGGCACATCAACTCAGCGTTAAAGGGGGGAGCACCTTGTTGCTGGACCTCGATTTGCAGTTTGGCAGTGTGGCTCATTACCTCGATGTATCGGCCAGCCATAGCCAAGTTGAGGTACTGCAAGAGATCGACAGCATGGACAGCGTCGCCTTACGCGGATTTTGCAGCCATTTTAGCCCGACGCTGCATGTGCTCGGCGGTCGCGAAAATGAACTCAGTCTGCCCATGGATATCCGCCATGAACAACTCGAAGCCTTGTTGCATCTGGCTCGCAGTAGTTATGACTGGGTGGTGGTTGACTTGCCTAGGCAGATTGATCACCTCACCGGTATCACCCTAGAGCAGGCCGACCAGGTGCTAATCGTGGTGCAGCAGAGTATCAGCCACCTCAAAGATGCCAGCCGGCTTGCCCACATATTGCGCGATGACCTCGGCGTGCGAGGTAGTCATTTGCAAGTGGTGGTCAATCGCTACAACAAAAACGCTCCTATCAATTTGCACGATATCACTGCAGCGCTGCAGTGCAGCGAACTGCAAAAATTGCCCAACGACTTTGCGGTGGTCACTGAGAGTCAAAACGCCGGTGTACCACTGGATTTGCAAGCACCACGAGCCCCCATCACCTTGGCGCTACACGAAATGACGGTGGGCTTGCTTGGCAACGCGGTGATGCGTGAGCAAGGTTTGTTTAAGCGCGCGTTTAGTCGTTTATTCAGGGAGTGAAGCATGCTCAGCGAATTTCGTAATCGCTTGCGTCAGCAGAGCAGCAAGGCGGATGTTGTGTTGACCGCAGAGACAAATATGAATGGTCGCGTGGAGGCTCTGTTGGCTTGGGAGCACATGGATCCTGAGTCGTTGTACGAAACCAAAACCCAACTCTCGCCGGTTGAAGCTGAGTGGCGCGAGCGAATTTATCAGTTGTTACTCAAAGTGATGGACCTGTCGCTGCTCGACTCGTTAGAGCCGGCCGATGCGGTGCGGCAAATTCGCGATATCAGCACCCGACTGCTGGATGAGCATAATGCTCCGGTGAGTTCCGCTAGCCGCCAGTTAATCATCAAGCAAATTGGCGATGAGGTGCTCGGGCTGGGGCCATTGGAGCCGCTACTGGCTGACCACAGCGTGTCCGATATTCTGGTCAATGGGCATGCTTCGGTGTATGTCGAGCGCTTTGGCAAGCTACAGCGTACCGATGTGCGTTTTCGTGATGACCAGCACTTGCTGAATATTATCGACCGTATCGTTTCTAGCCTAGGTCGTCGTATTGATGAGTCGTCGCCCTTGGTGGATGCGCGATTAAAGGATGGCTCGCGGGTCAATGCGATCATCCCGCCGTTGGCTATCGACGGGCCAAGCATGTCAATACGCCGTTTTTCGGTGGACTTGCTTAACACTGAGAGCCTGGTGCAGGCCGGAACTCTGACCCCGGCTATTGCTTTACTGCTCAAGGCCATCGTCCGCGGGCGTTTAAATGTGTTGATTTCCGGCGGCACCGGCAGCGGCAAGACCACTATGCTTAACGTGCTGTCCAGTTTTATCCCTCTCAACGAACGCATAGTCACCATTGAGGATTCGGCGGAACTGCAGCTGCAACAACCCCATGTGGTCCGCTTAGAAACCCGGCCAGCCAATATCGAGGGGCGTGGAGAGGTGAGTCAGCGCGAGCTGGTGCGTAACAGCTTGCGCATGCGTCCCGACCGCATTGTGATTGGCGAGGTGCGCGGCGCCGAGGCCTTGGACATGCTCACGGCAATGAACACGGGCCACGACGGTTCCTTGACCACCATTCACGCCAATAGTGCCCGCGATGCCTTGGGCCGGGTAGAAAATATGGTGTCGATGACTGGCGCGACCTTTCCGATCAAGGCCCTTCGCCAGCAAATAGCTTCAGCCATTAACGTGGTGATCCAACTTGAGCGCCAGGAAGACGGCAAGCGTCGTTTGATTAGCGTGCAGGAGATCAATGGCATGGAAGGCGACATTATCACCATGACTGAGATTTTCGGCTTTGTGCGCCGTGGAGTGGGCGAGCATGGTGAAGTGCTCGGTGAATTCAAACCCACCGGCATGGTCCCAGCCTTTCGCGATGTGCTAGCCAAACGCGGCATTGAGTTACCGCTTAATTTGTTCCGTCCGGAGTGGATGGAGGCGCAGTGATGTTGCCTATTGATGGTCAATTCAACTTGTTTTTCCTGTGCTACAGGTACATCGCTGCGTTGTCGATATTTCACCCTGTGCTGGAGGGCGCATGGCTATGAACCAGATTTCCAGCGAGTACATTCTGGCCTTTCTGGGTATGGTGTTTACCGCCGTGTTTTTGCTTAGCCAGAGTTTGGTAATACCGGTATTCGGTGAAGCTAGCAAAGTACGCAAGCGTATTCGTAATCGTCTAGATGTGCTGGAACGGGCCGCTAGCCAGCCAAATATGCAAACGGTTCTGCGCCAGAAATACCTAAAGCGTTTAAGTCCAATGGCCGCGCGCCTAGAGCAATTGCCTGCAATGGAAAGCCTCGGGCAGTTGATTGAGCAGTCGGGGCATCACTACCGGGCTTATCGTGTGGTACTGCTGGGGTTAATCCTAGCGGCGGCTGCAAGTGTGGCTATCTGGGCTTTTAGCCAGCTTTGGTGGGCTGCTTTGGCGGTGGCCGTTACGATCTTTTGGCTGCCGCTGTTAAAAATAATCAGTGAACGTAACAAACGCTTCGCCTTGTTCGAAGAGGGTCTACCGGATGCCTTGGATGCGATGTGCCGTGCCTTGCGTGCTGGACACCCGTTCAATGAGACCCTGCAACTGGTGGCCGAAGAGCATAAAGGCCCTGTGGCCTACGAATTTGGGCTGACCTTTGCCGACATCAACTATGGCAATGACGTGCGTCGGGCCATGCTCGGCTTGCTGGAGCGGATGCCGAGCATGACGGTGATGATGCTGGTGACCTCTGTACTGATCCACCGTGACACCGGCGGCAATCTGACCGAGGTCTTGGAGCGTTTGAGTAGTTTGATTCGTGGCCGCTTCCGCTTTCAGCGCACAGTGAAAACGCTCTCCGCGGAGGGCCGCATGTCAGGTTGGATTCTCGTCAGCATCCCGTTCATTTTGGCCGCAGGCATTGTCTTCACCAGCCCAACGTATCTGCCGATGTTAATTAAAGAACCCTTAGGGCAGAAACTCATCATGGCGGCGTTTGTCGGCATGCTGGTGGGGATTTTGTGGATTCGGAAGGTCATCCGTATCGAGGTTTAACTGCTGGATAGTTTCGTGAGGCTTGGGTTATGGAATATCTGCTGAGTCTGCTCAATGCGGCGGTGGGTAATGAAAACGTGGCGCGCTTAATGTTCATCAGCGCCATCGGCCTTTGCGTGGCGCTTGCGGTAGCCACCGTGACCTTGCTGACATTGGCCTTGCGTGACCCGTTTCGGCGACGGCTGGGGTCGATTACGCACCCGCGCGCTGGCAGTGATTACGCTCAGGGTGCGCCGAATAACTTGCAGTTGATGCTTGAGCAGTTGGGCCAGCGTTTTACCTCAACCGATAACACATCGTTCACCCGTGCTCTGCTGACTCATGCGGGATACCGATCTTCTGCTGCGGTGCAGGTGTACTGGTCGGTGCGTTTACTGTTGCCATTGTTGCTCTTAGGCATGACCTTGCTGGCCTTACCTTTTGTGCCTAATTTGTCGATGGGCCTAGGGGTTTGGCTGGTGGCTGCAGCCCTTGGCGCGGGCTGGTTGGCCCCATCAATTTATGTCAATAACCGTAAGCACGGACGCATGACTCGTCTGTTGGCGGCTTTTCCGGATGCTCTGGATTTGATGGTGGTTTGCGTAGAGTCCGGTTTGGCACTGCCGCAAGCCATCGAACGGGTCGCCGACGAGATGGCGGTCACCCAGCCTGAGTTGGCGTTGGAGCTAGCCTTGGTGAATGCGCAGGTGCGCGCTGGCATTCCCAGTACCGAGGCGCTCAAACAGTTGGCCGATCGCACCGGGCTCGAGGATATCCGCGGGTTGGTCAGCTTGCTGGCGCAAAGCATACGTTTTGGCACCAGTGTGGGGGCCACCTTACGCATTTATGCCGAAGAGTTTCGCGACCGACGCACGCAGCTTGCAGAGGAAAAGGCGGCGAAAATCGGCACCAAATTAATATTCCCACTAATCTTTTGTTTGTGGCCGAGCTTTTTTCTGGTGGCCATTGGTCCTGCCATCATTGGTGTGCTTAAAGTCTTCGGGAAGCTATGACATGAATAAAGTCAGTGTGCTGCTGGTTACGCTGCTTGTGTTGTCGGGCTGTAAGAGCATGAATATGGAGCAGGCCAGCGCGGATCACTCGATTTATAACGGTAATAACTCGGTGCTCTATCAAGCCAAGCAGGAAGTCGGCTCGGCCGATGAAGCCATGTTGATTGCCGCGCAGGCTTATAGATCCGGTGACCTTGATCAGTCGTTGTTTCAGTATTTGCGGGCGTTGGAGTTAGAACCTAAACGCTACGCGGCTTTGGTTTGGGTGGGGCGTATCCACCGTGAGCGAGGTAATGCTCAACTGGCTGAGATGGCCTTAACTGAGGTGCTCAGCAACGAACCCGAGAACCTTGAGGGGCTGAGTGAAATGGGGCTGCTCAGCTTGTCTGGTCGTGATCATGCGCGTGCGCACGAGATGTTTTTCAAGGCCGTGGCGATAGATCAGCAACGGCTTGGCAATAGCCACGCTGGCAATCCAGTACCGCTGGCTAGTCTTAAGGTCGATAAACAATCACCGATTCGGGTTTATAACGGTCTTGGGGTGCTGGCGGATCTGCGCAATGACTTCGTCGAGAGCGAGGGTTATTACCGGCTGGCCATCCAGATCGAACCACGTTCGGCGTTGGTGCAAAACAGCCTTGGCTATTCGCTGTACCTCAATGGCCGTTGGCAGGATGCCGAGCGCGCTTATCACGCAGGTATTACGTTTGATCCCAGCTACAAACCTTTGTGGCGTAATTACGGGTTACTTCTGGCGCGCAATGGCCGTTATGAGGAAGCACTGTCGGCTTTTGAGCGGGTTGAGAGCCGTGCCGAGGCAAGCAATGATGTGGGTTATGTGTGCCTGATCGAGGGTCAGCTAGACCAGGCCGAGCAGTTCTTGCACAGCGCCATTGAGCAGTCGCCCTCTTATTACAATATTGCCTGGGACAACCTTAATCGCGTTCAGCAAATCCGAAAGTTACGCCAGTCTACGACCGCCACCGGCGGTACTGCCGCGGTGGCCAAGGTGCAAGTGAAGAGCACTGCTGCACGTTAAATTTTGCCGCTAACCGGTGGTGATCGACCAAGCGATAGCTCGATACTCACCGATGCCTCAGCCGACCGTTGGGGCGCAACCCTCACCGGAATGAACGCCGGCAATGCTGCTGGCGGCTGAGTTCGGTAAAGCGGTAACCACTTGCGAATGACGTTGGCGTTGATGCCGTGACTGATGGCAACGCTGGATACGGTCGCACCGGGTTGCAGGCACTCCTGAACGACCTGCGCGGCGGGGCGTGTTGAGTGTTACTCGATGGCCTCATACGGCAGCCCGACATAGTTTTCGGCAATGGTCTTGCGCCCGGCCTCGGAGCCGACGAAGTAGTCCAGTTCGGTCTGCTGCATGCGGTCACTGAAGGCGTCGGTGCCGGGGAATTTGTGCAGCATCGAGGTCATCCACCAGGAGAAGCGTTCGGCCTTCCAAATGCGCTTGAGGCACACCTCTGAGTAGTTTTCCAGCAGGTCGCTGCGGCCTTCGCGGTAGACCTTGAGCAGGATGCGGTACAGCGTACTGACATCGCTGGCCGCCAGGTTGAGGCCCTTGGCGCCGGTGGGTGGGACGATGTGCGCGGCGTCGCCGAGCAGGAACAGGTGGCCGTACTGCATGGGCTCGACCACGTAACTGCGCAGTGGCGCGATGCTCTTCTCGATCGATGGCCCGGTGATCAGGCGCTCGGCGGTGTCGGCCGGCAGGCGGCGTTTCAGTTCGTCCCAGAAGCGCGCATCGGACCAGTCCTCGACCTTCTCTTCGCTGCCCACCTGCACGTAATAACGGGTGCGCGTCGCTGAGCGCATGCTGCACAGGGCGAAGCCGCGCTCGTGGTTGGCGTAGATCAGTTCCTCGTTGACCGGTGGGGTGTCGGCCAGCACGCCGAGCCAGCCGAACGGATAGACCCGCTCGAACTCCTTGAGCACGCCCTGCGGGATCGCCTGGCGCGACACGCCGTGGAAGCCGTCGCAGCCAGCGATATGCTCGCAGTCCAGGCGCACCGGCTCGTCGTTGTGAGTGAAGGTTACATGCGGGCGCTCGCCCTTGAGTTCGTGCAACTGGGCGTCCGTCACGTTGTACAGGGTGATGCCGCCACTGGCCCGACGGGCTTCCATCAGGTCGCGGGTGACTTCGGTCTGGCCGTAGATCATCACCGTCTTGCCACCGGTCAGCGCGTGCAGGTCGATGCGTTCGCGGCGGCCGTCAAAGGCCAGCTCGAAGCCGTTATGCACCAGTCCTTCAGTGTTCATGCGCTCGCTGACGCCGGCTTCGCGCAGCAGGTCGACCATGCCTTGCTCCAGCACGCCGGCGCGGATACGGCCGAGCACATAGTCGGGGCTTTGGCGTTCGATGATGATGTTGTCGATACCGGCTTTGAGCAGGAGCTGGCCGAGCAGCAGGCCGGAGGGGCCGGCACCGATGATGGCGACTTGGGTCTTCATTGTTATTGTCCTTGGGGCGCGGGTGACAGCTGCTCTGGCATCTGTCTGTTTTGGTTATTCTGTATTTTTGGTGGATCAGTGTCGGCTTTGAAGGCACTATCCGATTATATTTATGGACTTTTCGAGTGTTATTGTGTGATGGATAAAACTCCCGCCATGGCGGTGCCGGTGTTCAAGTTGTACGGCGAGACGGCGGCCTGGCCGACCCCGGATATGCTGCACTGCGAGTCGATTTCTGAGCGCAGTCGCCTGCACGACTGGGAGATCAAGCCCCATCGACATGCCGATCTGGTGCAGCTGCTGTACGTGCAGGGCGGCAGTGCCGAGCTGGAAGTGGAGGGCGTGATCAACCGTGTGCAGCAGCCGGCGCTGCAGGTGGTGCCGGCGCTCAGCGTGCATGGCTTTCGCTTTTCCCAGGACGTCCAGGGTCATGTGCTGAGCCTGGCCCTACCGTTGCTGGAGCAGCTCGGCGCGCTGCTCGACGGCCCGCCGCTGGCCCGCGCCGCCTGCTATCCGATAGGGAAGCACAAGCGCTACCTGGATACCCTGTTCGACACCATCGCCGAGGAGTACAGCGCGCAGCAGCCGGGGCGCGAGCTGATGTTGCAGTCGCTGATCAGCGCCTTGCTGGTGTGGGTCGGGCGCCGCTCGTTGGCCCTGGAACATGCCGACGCGCCGAGTCCGGAGCGTGGCCGTGAACACCTGCAGGGGTTTACCCGCCTGCTGGAAACACACTTTCGCGAACACCGACCGATTGAGCAGTACGCCTTTGAGCTGGGCATCAGCGCCGCGTACCTAAATGCCCTGTGCCGGCGCCTGGCCGGGCAGTCGGCGTTGCAGTTGATCAACCAGCGCCTGCTGCTGGAGGCCAAGCGTTGTCTGGTGTACACCGCCATGACCGTCAACCAGGTATCGGACAGCCTGGGCTTTTCCGAGCCGGCGTATTTTTCCCGTTTCTTCAAGCGCAGCAGCGGGCTGACGCCCAAAGCCTTCCGTCTGCAGCGTTGATGCCCTGCAGCGTTGAATCAGAGAGCCGTATGAATATCGACAACCGCATCAAGTTCCGCCACCTGCAGTGCTTTCTCGAAGTCGCGCGCCAGGGCAGCCTGGCCCGTGCCGCTAAAGTGTTGGCGATCAGCCAGCCAGCGGTGTCGAAGACGCTTAAGGAGTTGGAACAAGTGCTGGCTGCCAGCCTGTTTGAGCGCAGCAAGCAGGGCGTCACGCCGACCGCGGCCGGGCAGGCCTTCCTGCGCTACGCCGGGCCCAGCGTGCAGGCCTTGCGCGAGGGCGTGCGCAGCCTGCGCAGTGGCGAGCATGAGGCCGGGGCGGTGCGCCTGGGCGTGTTGTCGACGGTGGAAAGCGCGCTGCTGCCCGAGGTGGTGCGCCGCCTGCACCAGCAGCATGGGGCTCTGGTGGTCAGCGTGGTCACCGGGCCCAGCGCCCATCTGCTCGACCAACTGCGGGTTGGCGCGCTGGATCTGGTGGTCGGGCGGATGACCGACAGCCCGCAGATCGAGGGGCTGAGCTTCGAGCACCTGTACAGCGAAGCGATGATCTTGGTGGTGCGTCCCGGTCATGCCTTGCTCCAGGCCGATCTGCATGACCTTAGCCAGCTGGGCGACTATCCGGTGGTGTTGCCGCTGGCCGGCACCACCATTCGCCGCTATGCCGACAGCCTGTATGTGCAGTGCGGCATCGTGATGCCGCAGCAGCGTTTGGAAACTCTCTCGGTGGCGCTCAGTCGGCGTTACGTGCAGTCCACTGATGCCGTGTGGATCGCCCCTCAGGATGCCGTGCGCCAGGACTTGGCGCGCGTTGAGCTGCTGGAACTGGATATCGGCCTGCGCGAACCCGGTGGTTCGGTGGGCATCTGCAGCAACCCCACGGCGGCGCTGTCGCTGGCGGCGCAGTGGTGCTGCGAGGCCTTGCGCGAGGCAGCGGCGGATTACCGTGAGGGCTTCAATACATAACCCATGGGTTATGGATGGCGATGTTCTTTTCAATTTTCAGTCGCGCGACTCTGCTTGAGACTGGGTGCCTTGCCTGTACCCATTCCAACAAGAGGAGATCGACATGTCCGCCGCGCAAAGCAGTCGCTTCGCCATTCGCGACCGCAACTGGCACCCCAAGCCCTTGACGCCTGACTACAAGACTTCGATTGCTCGCTCGCCGCGTCAGGCGCTGGTGAGCATCCCGCAGTCGGTCTCGGAAACCAGCGGCCCGGACTTCTCGCACCTGCAACTGGGCCGGTACGACAACGATCTGCTGCTCAACTTCAAC
>DAITLT010000005.1:0-26453 GCA_036835505.1 Pseudomonas sp. | reverse complement strand
GCGGCGCCACTGGCCAGGCGCATCAAACGGGCGTGTTCGGCACTGATCGACATGCAAACTCCAGACGAAATAGTTAGACGTACTGCTTAGCCGGCGCTGCGCAAACCGAGGCTGGCCAGTTGTTCCAGGCTGCCGTGCTGCTGGCGCAGATTCGGGTGCAGCAGCGGCAGTTGGCGACCGGTTTGCGCTTCGATGATGGCCTTGAGCTTGTGATTGTCGATCTGGCCGTCGCTGCCCACGGCGTCCTGCAGGCGCTCGGGGGCAACCGAATAGGTGCCTTCGGGCAGGTAGATGGCGCCGGTGGTGAAGTCGATGGCAAAGGCGATCAGGCCGGGGATCACATAAAACAGCAGGCCGACGGCATTGGCGACGGCGATGGCCGGGTCGATCTTGCCCTCGATCTGGCCGCGCCGATCGGGGTAGAACAGGGTGCCGCAGGCGGCCAACTGACTGAGGAGGGTGATGGCCAGAACGGCGCTGACACCACGGAATTGCGAGCGCATAAGCACCTCCAGAAATAAGGCCGCCACTATACCAAGCAGCGCCCGGCAATGCTCTGCGCCGGCGCGTGGATGGCGGCTGGCCCGATCATGCGCGGTTCGCCGTTATAATCGCCGGCCTGCGCTGGAGTGCCGATGAAACCCTTACCCATTGATGATGTGTTGCCTGCTCTGTGTGCCGCCTTGCGCGCGCGCCATGAAGCCGTGCTGGAAGCGCCGCCCGGCGCTGGCAAGACCACCCGCGTGCCGCTGGCGCTGCTGCACGAGCCATGGCTGGGCGAGCAACGCATCCTGATGCTCGAACCGCGGCGCTTGGCGGCCCGCGCGGCGGCCGAACGGCTGGCCAGCGAGCTGGGCGAGGCGGTGGGCGAGACGGTCGGTTATCGCATCCGCCTGGACAGCAAGGTTGGCCCGCGTACCCGCATTGAGGTGGTCACCGAGGGCATCCTCGCCCGTCGCCTGCAGGACGACCCGGCCCTGGAAGGGGTCGGCCTGATCATCTTCGATGAATTTCACGAACGGAGTTTGGACGCCGACCTGGCCCTGGCCCTGAGCCTCAATGGCCGCGAATTGCTGCGTGACGAGCCGCCGCTGAAGATCCTGCTGATGTCCGCCACCCTGGAAGGCGAGCGCCTGGCGGCCTTGCTCGGCGCTGCGCCTGTGGTCAGCAGCAGCGGGCGCATGCACCCGGTGGCGATCCACTGGGGCAGGCCGTTGCAGGCGGGTGAATGGGTTGAACCGAAAGTCGTGCAGACGGTGCTGCAGGCCCTTAGCGATGAGCCCGGCAGCCTGCTGGTGTTTCTTCCTGGCCAGGCCGAAATCCGCCGGGTGCATGAGCAACTGGCCGAGGCGTTGGTCGGCCGCGCGGAAATTTTACTCTGCCCGCTGCATGGCGAACTGGACCTGGCCGCCCAGCGCGCGGCCATCGAACCGGCGCCGACCGGGCGGCGCAAGGTGGTGCTGGCCACCAATATTGCCGAAACCAGCCTGACCATCGACGGCGTGCGCGTGGTGATCGATGCCGGTTTGGAGCGGGTGCCGCGCTTCGATCCGGCCAGTGGCATGACCCGCCTGGACACCCAGCGCATTGCTCGCGCCTCGGCCACCCAGCGTGCTGGTCGCGCCGGGCGTCTGCAGCCGGGGGTGTGTTACCGGCTGTGGTCCGAGGCCCAGCACGAACAATTGGCCGCCTATGGTACGGCCGAAATCCTCCAGGCCGACCTCGCCGGCGTGGCCCTGCAACTGGCGCGCTGGGGCGTGCAGCCGGCCGAGTTGGCCTGGCTGGACCCACCGCCGGCGGCGGCTTTTGCTCAGGCGCGTGACCTGCTCGGGCGCCTCGGCGCCCTGGATGTTCGCGGTGCGCTGACCGCCCACGGCCAGGCGATGGCCGAGCTGCCGGCCCATCCGCGCATCGCTCATCTGCTGCTGCGCGGCCAGGCCCTTGGTCTGGCGACGGCGTCCTGCGACCTGGCCGCCTTACTCGGCGAACGCGATATTTTGCGCGGTGCCGGTGCCGATCTGCACAGTCGCATGGCCTTGCTCAGTGGCACCGATAAGGCCGGTCGCGGCAGTGCTGGCGGGGTGGCGCGGGCCCGGCAACTGGCCCGTCAGTACCGGGGTTATCTGCGCGGTAAAGCGGCGGCGCCGGTGGCCGATCCCGAGCATCCGCGCTGGCTCGGTTGTCTGCTGGCCTTGGCCTACCCCGACCGCATCGCCCGCCAGCGCCGTGCGGGTGGTGCCGAGTACCGCCTGGCCAATGGCCGGGCGGCGCTGTTCAGCGAAACCGATGGGCTGATGAAGCACGAGTGGCTGGTGATCGCCGACCTCGGCAGCCGTCAGGGCCAGCGCGAGGAGCGCATCTACCTGGCCGCCGATCTGGATGCTGAGCTGTTCGCCGGACCACTGGCCGAGCAGGTGCGCAGCCTCGATGTGCTGGACTGGGACGAGCGCGAGGGCGTGCTGCGCGCCGAGCGCCAGCGCAAGGTCGGTGAGTTGCTGCTCGACAGCCAGCCGCTGACTGATCTGGATGCCGACGCCCGCGGTCAGGCCCTGCTTGCCCTGGTGCGGCGCAAGGGCCTGGAGCTGCTGGCCTGGACCCCGGAGCTGCGCCAGTGGCAGGCGCGTCTGGCCTTGTTGCGGCGCCTGGACCTGGCCCAGGCTGAGCACAGCGACTGGCCGGAGGTGAGCAATGCCGCGTTGCTGGCGCGTCTGGATGACTGGCTGTTGCCGTACCTGGGCAAGGTCAGCCGGCTTAATCACTTTGCCAACCTGGATTTGCCGGCCATGCTCGCCAGCCTGTTGCCCTGGCCGCTGCCCCAGCGTCTCGACGAGCTGGCGCCGAAAAGCCTGGAGGTGCCTTCCGGTTCGCGTATTCGCATCGATTATGAGCACGACACGCCGGTGTTGGCGGTGCGCCTGCAGGAGCTGTTCGGCCTGGCGGTGACGCCGCGCATTGCCGGCGGCCGTCAGCAACTGCTGCTGCATCTGCTGTCGCCGGGGCACAAGCCGGTGCAGGTGACCCAGGATCTGGCCAGCTTCTGGGCCAACACCTACCTGGAGGTGAAGAAGGACCTCAAGGGCCGCTACCCGAAACATTATTGGCCCGACGACCCCTTGATTGCCGAGCCGACGGCACGAGCCAAGCCGCGCCGCTAGTTGTGGGGTGCGCCCTTGTGGGCTAAATGCTCAGGTCTTCGCCGGCGGCCTGCAGTTGTTCATAGGCCTGGTCGAGGGCGGCGCGCAGGCGCTCGCTGTCGGGGGCGGCCTTGGCGAAGATCAGCTTGATCGGCAGGCGATGCAGGCTGACAAAGGGCAGGGGCGCGCGCCGTTGGGCTTTCAGTTCGCGCTCGATGGGGCTCTGGTAATCGATCAGAAAATCACCGCGGCCGGCGTCCAGCATGGCCAGGGCCGAGGCGTGGTTGCTGGTGCGCGAACTTTGCAGGGCCAGTTGCGGATCATTCAGCCAGTCACTCAGCGGTGGCCGATAGGTATAGCCGGTGAGCAGGATCAGCCTGCGCTGGCGCAGATCCTTGGGCAGCTCTGGGGTCGTGGTGTTGGCTCGGTAATAAAGGTTGAGGCTGACCTCGGCAAGCTGGAAGCGGCTTTCCAGGGTCTTGCCCTTGAGCTGTGGTACGCCGGGGGCGCCGGGCCACAGGTCGATGCTGCCGTTGGCCAGGCCGGCATACAGGCGCGCGCTGGGGGCCGGCCGAAAGTCGCCGCGGTAGCCGGCCTGCTGCAGCAGGCGCCGGGTCAGGTTGATGATGCTGCCCGCGGGCTCGCCGGCAGCATTGGTGAAGCTGTACGGCGGGAACTCCAGGTAACGCACCTTGACGCTGGGGGGCGTCAGGGTGCTGGCAAACGGTGCCGGCCCACTCAGCAGTTGGGCCAGCAGCAGGCCGCTGGCCAGCCAAGGGCGCAGGCGGCGGGCCGGGATCGGGTGATTTCTGGGCATGTGCTTCTCGCGGCTGGAGCCGTCTTGTTTTTTTGCCCGGCGGGCAAGGGGACGCTGGCCGGGGGTAATGGTTTTGAGCATGCGCAAGGTTGGGCCATCTGTCCAGTCGTCTGCTGGGCTATGCTGAGGGCGCTCGCGCCACGCCGGGAGGGGCCGCCCAATCCTCTCCCGGCCGCTGCGCAGCGGTTATCCAGACGAGGAGGCAAGGCATGCAGCGCAAGGTTTTTACCAGCAAGGTTTATGAGCGCAAGGTGGTGCTGGTCACTGGCGGCTGTGCCGGTATCGGTCGGGCGCTGGTGTTGCGTTTTGCCCAGGCCGGCGCGCGCCTGGTGATTCTCGACCTGCAGCAGGACGAGTTGGACGGCCTGCTGCAACACCTGGCCGATCACCACCATGTCGAGGCCATGGGCCTGTGCTGCGATGTGGCCGACGCGGCGGCGGTGCAGGCCGCCGTGGCGCTGGTTACGGAGCGCTTTGGCGGCATCGATGTGCTGGTCAACAATGCCGGGGTTAGCCACCGCAGCACCTTTATCGACACCGACCTGGAGGTGTTCCAGCGGGTCATGGCGGTCAACTATTTCGGCGCCCTGAACTGCACCAAGGCGGCCTTGCCCAGCCTGATCGCCCGGCGTGGGCAAATCATCGTGCTCAGCTCGTTGTCCGGCTTTGCTCCGCTGCTCTATCGCAGCGCCTACAACGCCAGCAAGCACGCGCTGCACGGGCTGTTCGAGACCCTGCGCTACGAGATCAAGGGCTCGGGGGTGAATGTGATGCTGGTGTGCCCCGGCTTTACCGCCACCGACCTGCGCAAGAATGCCCTGGTTGGCGATGCCGGGCTGGCGCCGAGCCCG
This sequence comes from Pseudomonas sp., assembly GCA_036835505.1. Classification (GTDB taxonomy): domain Bacteria; phylum Pseudomonadota; class Gammaproteobacteria; order Pseudomonadales; family Pseudomonadaceae; genus Aquipseudomonas. The sequence goes on along the minus strand of DAITLT010000005.1, from coordinate 21,651 downwards.
CCCCTGGCCATGGGCCGGGTGGCCTCGGCCCTCGATGTGGCCGAGGAGATCTACCGCGCGGCGCTCAAGCGCAAGCGCCTGCTGGTGTTGTCCAACGTCAACTGGCGGGCACGCCTGCTGGCGCGCTATTTCCCCTGGCTGTTCGAGCGCGCGCTGTTGCCGCGCATCTCCGGGATCAAGCCGGGGCGCTAGGCGCCTGCTTGAGTCGTGGACAGTTAAGCCTCAGGCCTGGCGGCATATGGCGAATGCCGCCCAGCGGCGCTGCGCCAGCCAATCGGCGCATACAGCCGATTGCGCCAAGCGTCCGGGTGCCGGCCTTGGCTCAGCCGCTAGGCCGGCCAAGCCAGGCCTCGAGCTCCCCGCATCGCCCCAGCCCCAGGGTGAGCCGCTGCTGAGCGTGCCAAGCGCCGCAATCAGGTGCGCAGAGGCTCGTCGAGCTAATCCGCGAGGCGCTCGACGGAGGTGTCTGGCGCCGTTATCGGTTGCCACCGCCCGGCAGTTGCAGGCCGCCATCGGGCATGGCCACGCGCGCCAGGTCGCCAACCCGTAAGTCAGTCAATTCGCCCAGTCGTTGGCTTGGGGCGGCCTTTTGGTGTGTCTTTCTTAATTGTAATGCTAACGATTGGCGTTTGCGTCGGTTCGCGGGATTCCTTACCATGCCCCCCGCTTGCCCTGCCGGCAGCGCTCTAGTTCGGGCCTGAGCGGTGGGGCTGGCATTCGGGGCGCCGAGATAACAACAGCGGTGGGCTAAGCCCGTCGAGCACAAACGATCAGCTGCCGAGCCAACACCTACTCAACATGGAACACCTCATGTCTTTTCTTCGAAGCATCAATCCCAGTCGCGCGCTTTCGATCGGTGTGCTGGGTGGCCTGTTGCCGTTTGCGGCGCTGGCCGATAACAGCCTTACCCTGCAAGAGAGCATCGTCACTGCCTCGCAAACCGCCCACAGCCAACTGACGGTGCCGGCCAGCGCCTCGGTGATCACCCGGGCGGAGTTGGAGAAGATGCCGGTCTACGACCTGGCCGATGCGGTAAAGCGCCTGCCCGGCGTACACATCAACACCTCCTCGGCTTATGGCCGCAAGGAGATCAAGATTCGCGGCATGGACTCGGATTACACCCTGTTGCTGGTCAACGGCCGGCGGATCAACTCGCGTGATGCCCTGACCTCCAACTATGCCAACGACTTCGATCTGGCCTCAATCCCGATGGCGGCGGTTGAGCGTATCGAAGTGATCCGTGGACCGATGTCCTCGCTGTACGGTGCCGATGCCCTGGGCGGGGTGGTCAACGTGATCCTGCGTCAGCCCAGCAACACCACCGAAGCCGGCGTGGCCTACAGCTACGAGACGCCCACCGAGGGCGATAACGGCGACAGCCACAAAACCAGCGGCTACTTAAGCGGTGCGCTGATCGAGAACAAGCTGCTGGGCAACCTGATTGTTGATGCCACCGATCAGGCCGCCTGGCAAAGCGACCAGCTCAGCCTGAAAGGCACCGATGCCGCCGAGCAGCGCCAGGGAAGCAACGTGCTCGGCTCGCTGAGCTGGCTGCTCGATGAACAGCAGAGCATTGATGTGGATCTCAGCCACCGCGAGGACGATCGCAAGGCGCACTGGAACAACTTCGGCAGCCTGGTGACCAACGTCCAGGAAATGCAGCGCAGCACCTTCGGTGTGGCCCATAACGGCGCCTGGGACAGTTTCAACTCGCGCCTGCGTTACTACTACGAAGACGTCGAGCTGACCGATGACTCGCAGATCATGACCAAGCTGCGCGGTCGTGTTGGCGAAGTGGAGCAGAACAACCACACCCTCGACGGCCAGGTTTCCACCGATCTGGGCAGCCATCTGCTGACCGCCGGCAGCGAGTTGCGCCGCACCACCCTGGAGCACAACCAGAACCTCGGCCAGGAAACCGAGGTTGAGCAGAAGGCCGTTTACCTGCAGGACGAGGTTTCCTTCGGCGCACTGGATGTGACCCTGGGCGGGCGTTGGGACAAGCATGAGGTGTATGGCGGCGAGTTCAGCCCGCGGCTGTATGGCATTTACCACCTGAGCGACAGCTGGGTGCTCAAGGGGGGCGCCGGCAAGGCCTTCAAGGCGCCGGACATCACCCAGTCCGACGACAGCTACAGCGTGCTGGCCTGCCGTGGCATGTGTCAGATCGTCGGCAACCCGGATCTGAAGCCCGAGACCTCGGTCAGTTACGAGCTGGGCACCTTGTTCCAGGATCAGCGTGTCGAGGCGGGCATCATGTTCTTCAACAACGATATCGAAGACATGATCGTTAGCGACAGCTGGCGTGCCGGCCATCGACCCAAGGTGATGACCTACAGCAACGTCAGCCAGGCGCGCGTTCAGGGCTACGAGCTGCAGGGGCGTTACGCCTTCAATGATGCGCTGACCGCTCGCGCCAACTACACCTATGCCGATGGTGAAGATCGCGATACCGGCAAGCCGCTGAATAACACCCCGCAGCATGTGGCCAATCTCGGCCTCGACTGGCAGGCCCTGAGCCAGCTCGGCTTGAACCTCGATTACCAGTACACCGGCAGTCAGATGCTGGTCGTGCCGGCCAAGTCGGCCAGTTTCGAGTCGGGGGCCTACGCCACCCTGAGCCTGGGCGGCACGTTCCAGGCGACCAAGGAGCTGGCGCTCAAGGCCGGGGTAAACAACCTGACCAATACCAAGCGCGACGACGTGGCCCAGTCCATCGACCATATCCTGATGGGCCGCACGCTCTTCGTTGGTTTCAACTACGACCTGTAACCCCGTTGCCCTCCCCACATCCCCCGGCGGCCACTGGTGCCGGGGGACGCCAAACTCGCGCTAACCCCCCCCATGGCCCATCGCCGCCCAGACCCGCTGCGCGAGGTCAATCAGTGACGGCAGGTTGCTGGGGTGCGCGCGGCGCAGGCTTCGCCCATAATCGGCCTCCGCTTTCGCCCGCAGGAACTCCTGGTGAAGAAAATCGCCGTATTCGCCGATGTGCAGAACCTCTATTACACGGTGCGCCAGGCCCATGGCTGCCACTTCAACTACGCCGCCCTGTGGGCGGACATCAGCCAGCGCGGGCAGATCGTCGAGGCCTACGCCTATGCCATCGAGCGCGGCGATGCCAAGCAGCAGCAGTTCCAGCAGATCCTGCGCAACCTCGGTTTTACCGTGAAGCTCAAGCCGTTTATCCAGCGCAGCGACGGTTCGGCCAAGGGCGACTGGGACGTGGGTATTACCATCGACGTGCTGGATGCCGCGCCACGGGTGGATGAGGTGGTGCTGGCCTCCGGTGACGGCGACTTTGCCATCCTGCTCGACAAGATCCGCGCCAGTTACGGTGTCGAGGCCGTGGCCTACGGCGTGCCGGGCCTGACCGCCCAAGCGCTGATGCGCGCGGCCAGTCGCTACGTGCCGATCGAAGGCAGCTTGCTGCTAAAGCCTTGATCGCCACTCCCTACTGCCCACTGTCTATTGCCCACTATCCACTACCTATTCACCACTACCCACTACCCACTACCCATTACCCACCCCTGACCATTAAGCGGATTTCCCGTGGAACCCATCGCAGTCATCGACTTTGAAACCACCGGCATGTCACCCGGCCATACTTGCCGTGCCACCGAGATCGCTGCGGTGATCGTCGAGGACGGACGCATCGTCGCCCGTTATCAGAACCTGATGAACAGCGGCGCCTATGTGCCGCCGTTTATCGAAAGTCTCACCGGCATCAGCAACGCCATGCTGCGCAAGGCCCCGCCGGCGGCCCAGGTGATGGCCGAGGTGGCCGAGTTTGTCGGGCACACGCCGCTGGTGGCGCACAACGCCGCGTTCGACCAGAAGTTCTGGGATGCCGAGCTGGGCCTGATCCAGCGCCAGCGCGTACAGGATTTTGCCTGCTCGATGCTGCTGGCCCGCCGCCTGCTGCCGCAGGCGCCCAATCACAAGCTCGGCACCCTCAACAGTTGGGCGCAGTTGCCCCACACCGGCCAGGCGCACCGGGCCATGGCCGATGCGGAAATGGCCGCCAACCTGATGCTGTTTATGGTCGCGCAACTGCGCGAGCGGCATGGAGTCCGCGAGATTTCCCATGGGTTGCTGTGCCGCCTGCAGAAAGTGCCAGCGGCCAAGATCGCCGAGGCCTTGAGCAAGGCCCGCGGCTAGCTAGGGCAGCAGCACTAGGCGATTGGGCAGCTCGTTGCGGCTGTGGCTGGCCGGCAAGTGCTGCTTGAGCTGCGCGCCACAGCCCTGAATGCAGTCGAGAAAACCTTGCAACGTCTGGCCCTGCTGCACCTGGCGGGAGAAGGCGTCGATCTGCGTTTGCCAGGTGCTATCCGGCAGGTGTCGGGAGATGCCGCGATCGACCAGGATCTCGACATACCGCTCGGCCTCGGCGACGAAAATCAGCATGCCGGTTTCGCCCGCCGTATGGTGCAGGTTGTGTTCGAGGAACTGCCGCCGCGCCAGGTTGCCGGCCCGCCAGTGGCGCACCGCCCGTGGCACCAAACGGGCGCTGATGCGCGGGCGACTGAAGAGCAGGGCCAGGCCGATAAAGCTCGCCCATTGCACCAGCAGCAGTTGGCCGCTATCCAGCCAGGCCGGGTAGTAGTTGAGCGCCCCCGGCAGCAGCAAGGCCAGCAGGCTGGCCCAGAGCAGGGCGACGTCGCGGTAATCATCGGCCTGGGCGGCCAGTACCGTGACCAGTTCGGCATCAGTGTCGCGTTCGATCTGGGCAATGGCATCCGCCACCTGCTGTTGCTCATTCGCGCTGAGTAGGCTCATGGCTGTTGCTCCTGTGCGTATTCCATTACCAGCCACCCGAGGCGCCACCGCCTCCGAAGCCACCACCACCGCCACCAAAGCCGCCGCCACCACCGCCAAACCCGCCACCGCCGAAACCACCGCGCCGCGAGCTGCCGCTGGCCAGCAGAAAAGGGATGACCAGGTCGAGGCGGCCGAGGATCAGCACCACGACGACAATCAGCATCAGCATAAACAGCGCCGTGCCCAAGCCGTTGGATGTCGCAGGCGGTGCCGGTTGGGCCAGGGGTTGACCACCCAGCACCTGCAGGATGGCATCGACCCCGGCGCTGATGCCCTCGGCATACGCGCCGCGTTTAAACGCGGGGAGCAGCTTTTGCTGAATGATCAGCGCCGCCTGGGCGTCGGTCAGGGTGCCTTCGAGGCCATAACCGACCTCGATGCGCACCTTGCGCTCGTCGCGGGCGACCAGCAGCAGGACGCCGTTGTCCTTGCCCTGCTGGCCAATGCCCCAGTGACGGCCCAGTTGGTAGCCAAAGTCCTCAATCGGCAGCCCTTGCAGGTCGCTCAGGGTGACCACCACCAACTGGTCGCTGCTGGCCTGCTCGTGGGCCGCCAGCAGCTGACTGAGGCGCGCCTCGGTGGCGGCATCAAGCAACCCGGCCTGGTCCACCACCCGCCCGCTCAGGGGCGGAAAGCTGACCTCGGCCTGGCTCAGACTCAGCCAGCCGGCCAGCAGCACGAGCAGTGGCAGGCGCCACAGGCGGCCCATCAGAATTTCACTTCAGGCGCTTTTTCGGCTGCCGGGGCGGTTGCTTCGAAGGTTTCCCGCAGCGGCAGGTCGCTGTACAGCACGCTATGCCAGATCCGGCCTGGGAAGGTGCGGATCTCGCGGTTGTAGCGCTCGACGCTGGTGATGAAGTCGCGGCGCGCCACGCTGATGCGGTTCTCCGTGCCCTCCAGTTGGGATTGCAGGGCCATGAAGTTCTGGTTGGACTTCAGCTCCGGGTAGCGCTCGGCCACCACCATCAGGCGGCTCAAGGCGCCGCTCAGTTGGGTCTGAGCTTGCTGGAACTGCTGCATGGCCTGCGGGTTGTTCAAGGTGCTGGCGTCGACCTGAATCGAGGTGGCCTTGGCGCGGGCTTCGATCACCGCCGTCAGGGTCTCCTGCTCTTGCTTGGCGTAGCCCTTGACGGTGGCCACCAGGTTGGGGATCAGGTCGGCGCGCCGTTGGTATTGGTTCTCCACTTGGGCCCAGGCGGCTTTGACCTGTTCGTCATAGGTGGGAATGTTGTTGATGCCGCAGCCGCTGAGCAGCGTGGTCAGCAACAACAGGGCGGTGAGGCGGGCGCCCCGTGGGGCGAGGGTGAAGGTCGGCATGTTCTGGATGCTCCCTGCGGCAGACAATTTGAGCCACACCCTACCGCCTGAATGCGCCTGGCGCCAGCGGCCAGGGTAATCGGTAGAACAGAAACAGGCTGGCGGCGCGCGGGCGGGTTAAACTGTGCGGCCTGGCATATTCGCTTTCCCTGAACTCTGGTTGCCCCATGACTTTCGCCTCCCTCGGCCTGATCGAACCCCTGCAGCGCGCCCTCGACGAACTCGACTACAAGACCCCGACGCCGGTGCAGGCCCAGGCGATCCCGGCGGTGCTGGGCGGCCGTGACCTGATGGCTGCGGCACAGACCGGCACCGGCAAGACCGCCGGCTTTGCCCTGCCGCTGTTGCAGCGTTTGATGATGGAAGGCCCGGAAGTGGCCAGCAATTCGGTGCGCGCCCTGGTGCTGGTGCCGACCCGCGAGCTGGCCGAGCAAGTCCACGAGAGCGTTCGCACCTACGGTCAACACCTGCCGCTGCGCACCTATGCGGTGTACGGCGGAGTGAGCATCAACCCGCAGATGATGAAGCTGCGTAAGGGCATCGACGTGCTGGTGGCCACTCCCGGTCGCCTGCTCGATCTGTTCCGCCAGAACGCGGTGAAGTTCAACCAGCTGCAGACCCTGGTGCTGGACGAAGCCGACCGCATGCTCGACTTGGGCTTTGCCGACGAGCTGCGTGCGGTCTATGCGGCCCTGCCGAAGAAGCGCCAGACCTTGCTGTTCTCGGCGACCTTCTCCGAGGCCATCCGCCTGCTGGCCGGGCAGATGCTCGATGATCCGCTGAGCATCGAAGTCAGCCCGCGCAATGTCGCGGCCAGCAGCGTCAAGCAGTGGCTGATTCCGGTCGACAAGAAGCGCAAAACCGAGCTGTTCTGCCATCTGCTGAAAAAACAGCAATGGACCCAGGCCCTGGTGTTCGTGAAAACCCGCAAGGGTGTCGATGAGCTGACCGAGTTGTTGCAGCAGCAGGGCATCAACGCCGACGGCATCCACGGCGACAAGCCCCAGGCCACCCGTCAACGGGCCCTGGACCGCTTCAAGGCGCGTGAAGTGCAGATCCTCCTGGCCACCGATGTGGCGGCCCGTGGTCTGGACATCGATGACTTGCCACTGGTGGTCAACTTCGATTTGCCGATCGTCGCCGAAGACTATGTGCATCGCATCGGCCGCACCGGCCGTGCCGGCAACAGCGGCCAGGCGATCTCCCTGGTGTGCGCCGATGAGGTGAATATGCTGGCGGCCATCGAGGTGCTGACCGGGCAACTGATCAAGCGGGTTGACGAGCAGGATTTCGAGCCCGAGCACCGGGTACCGCTCACCGATGCCAGCGGCCAGGTGCTGAAAAAGCCGAAGAAACCGAAAAAACCCAAGGTCGTCGGTGGCGGCAAGAAGACCCTGGGCAAATGGCTGGAAAGCGACGAGCCAAGCGCACCGCCGGTCAAGGCCGTGCGCAAGCTGCCGAGCTTCAATACCGGGCCGAAAAAGAAGAAGTAGTGGGCGTGGATAGTGGTGAGTGGGTAGTCGGGTGTACGCCCCACTATCTGCTCACTACTTCCCAACCCCGCTACTTCGCTAGCTGGCGCTTGTGTACGGCCGCTTCGGTGGCGTCGTAGATCACCACGCAGATGTGCTCGACCGCGCCGTTGGCGGCGGTCAGCGGTAGCAGGGTGACGTTCTGGTACATAAAGTCGGCTTGCCCGGTGATCGGCTGGTAGTTCTTGAAGTGCACCAGGTACGGATGCTGTTCCCACAGGCTGAAGGCGCGGGTGCCCAGTTGCACCACGGTGTCGACCTTGCGGCGGAACCAGGCCTCGTCGATTTCCGCGAACAGGCCGAACAACGATTTGCCGTAAACCTCATCCGGGCCCATGCCCGAATGGTTCTCCATAAAGCTGTTCCACACTTCGATCTGGTACTGGCGATCCAGCACGATCACGCCCACATCGATGCACTGGACAATATCCAGGAGCCAGTGAACTTCTTTGATGTCGATCTGTGCGGGCATGCCGGCTTCTCGCTTGCGAACCTAGTTGAGCAGGTAGTTGATCTTGTGGCTGAGGCGCTGGATCGAGTCTTCGGTGAACAGCAGCAGCAGGTCGAAGTGTACGTTGTGGCCTTCCAGGCTATAGCTGATCTCCACCGCCAGGGTCTTGCGCCAGCGTTGCTGGTTGACGTGAATCAGGCTGTCGATGGAGCCGTGCAGGCCCAGCAGTTGCGGGTGGCCCTGGGAGAAGCGCACGTCGATCTGCTCGGAAATGCCGCTCAGGCAGGCACCAATCAGGATGCTGGCCAGGTCCAGGAGCATTTCCGAGGTTTCCGTTTCATCCTTGGGTTGCCACTTGAACAGCCGGCTGATGTCGGCAATTTCCGAGTCGTGAAACAGCAGCAAGGCTTCTCCGGCGATGCCGTCGCCGATAAACCCCTGGCACAGGGCGCTGAAGCGCTCGCCACGCTGGGCGTCGGCGAGGGTCATATGCAGCTCGCTGACCTCGAAGATATTCACCGCCGGCACCGGCAGCTCAACGAACACCCCCAGCACCTTGGCCAGCAGGGCGGCGGCGCGGCCCATGGCGACGTTGCTGATCTCGCGCAGGGCATCGCGGAAGTTGATCTTCAGCTCGAACGCCGGCCGCGCCGGTACGGCCACGACGGCGGGCGTGCTGCTGGGGCTGGCCGGCGTCGGCGGGGCGAGCAGGCCCAGGCGGCTGAGGGTTTCGTGCAGTTTCTGCGGGTCGGCGGGCTTCTTGATAAAGGCCAGGGCGCCGAGCTCGCTGACCCGGCGGATGGCCTCTTCCTGGACGTCACCGGAGACCACGATGACCTTGCAGCTAAGGCCTTCGTCGCGCAGGGCGGCGAGCACCTCGAAGCCGTCCATTACCGGCATGGTCAGGTCCAGCAGCATCACCTCGGCCAGGCCCTGGCGCAGCATCTGCATGGCCTCTTCGCCGTGGTTGGCTTGGCTGATGGTCACCGGCCATTCGGCCGGCAGCGCGCGAATCAGCTGCTTGCGCGCCATCATGGAGTCATCGCAGACCAGAAGGGGAATCACAGTTGGGCTACCACCGTACGCAAGTAGGTTACCGGTCGGCGCCGGCTTACCTGCAGCATAGCCGCTCAGGGCCGCTGCGTGTGAGTCGGCGTCAGTAGGCTACGCCTCGTAGCCTTGATGTATGCCCCTTCTGCAGATCGTTTCGTCGCCCAAAGCGGTGGCGGTAACCATCCGGATATTCTGCACTCAGCCCAATGCTGACCGTCGCCAAATTGTCCGTGCCGCTGACGGGGGGGGCAAAGGGCAGAAAGCCCTGGCGCTGCCTTGAGTCGCAGGGGCTGAAGATCAGGGCCGCACCGCCTCGATATTCTCGACGTAAGTGCGAAAGCATGCTCACGCACTCTCTTTGAGTAATTCGCTTTCCATTTGCCGGATCGCGGCAATCAGGTTTCGGAAACTAGGTGATCGGCCATTGTCTAGGTTCAGGTGTTTTCCAATCGAGCGTGAGCCCGCGACCTTCTCGTAGCGGTTGCTTGTCAACGTTTTCAATTCGCGGCTAGGGCTGCCCAGCATATCTGGCGCGCGAAACTTTTTTACCTGTTGCTGTTTTGCCAAGCCATTTAGATCGAGCGCTTGCTCCACGGCCAGCAGGTCAGCCAGATAAAATGTTTCTAGTTCTTTGCAGGCAATACGAACCAGGCATTTGCCGAGCTTGCCCGATTGGGCGCACAAGTCGAGCAAGCGTTGCTTGACCTTTGTGCAGTCCGGGTGACTGTCCTGATCACGCAGCACAATGAAGCGTGCTTGGTCGTTCTGGTACGCTCGAATCTTGCGCGTCAACTGCTTTTCGAGATCCTGTTTGCCTTCGAAAGGAATACATCTGAAGTTCGTTCCCTCATTCAATATGCGAGGCAGTAATGAGTCCAGCATGGCTTTGGCTGAAGACTCTTCAAGCAAGAAGACAAGTTCCTTCATTGCGGGTCTACCCCATCAAAGAACCCTTGTTTCCACAGGTAACCGAGTTGATCGCCTTCTGCGACATAGGCTGTAATTTGAGCATTGTCTCTGGCTCGGCGGATATCCGTGCAACCTTGCTGCTTGACCAGCCAGCACACCTCCTCAAGCTCAAGGGCATTCAAAAAATCTGGGGAGTGGGTGGAAACAAATACCTGGCCACCTCGATGGGCATAATTGCGAAATTCTTCGGCGAGTTCGGCCATCAGTTGCGGATAGAGCTGGTTTTCCGGTTCCTCCACACACAGAAGGGGGTGCGGCTTGGGGTCGTGTAGTAACACCAGATAGGCAAACATCTTGATCGTGCCGTCGGACACATAACGATCAAGAAATGGTGTTTTAAACGAGCCGTCCTGAAAGCGCAGTGTCAGATAGCCGTCATCCATCAACATTGGTTCTACTGACGATATGCCAGGTACCCGGCGCGCCATGATGGTGAGAATCTTCTGGAACGCCTCTGTGTGCTGTTCGTGCAGATAGCGGGCGACCAATGGCAGGTTCTCGCCAGACTCGGACAGGTGTTCTGTTGCCCCTGCTGCATCCTTTCGTCCACGCGCCGCGCTGATGTGGAAGTCGGAAACATGCCAGTTTTCGATCAGGCGCCTAAAAGCATTGGCTGCCTTGAAACGCTCGAATTGTCCCAGGCCTTTTATGGCCAGGGTGTCCGGTGCGACCTTCTGCGTTTCGCGGTCGAGTTCTTCATCGGGCTTGTTGAACTCTTCCTCGTTGGTGATCGCGTAACCCTCGCCATTAGCAAAGTTTAAAAAGTGATAGGGGCTACCATAGCGGCCACGCTTGTAGCGCAATAATTCCTTTAGCACTACAGGAGATCCAGAGCGCTCACTAATTTCCAGTGAGTAGGTCACCAAACGTTCTGTCCCCGCGATCTCCATGCGGTACTTCAATTCGATCAGGATCGACTCTTTCTTAGGGTCGCACCCTCGGCTCAATACTTCGGAAAACCGTCCACGTTTGTCCAGCGCTTGTCGCACATTGCCTTTCAGGCAGTCATGCAAAAAACCAAACACATCAAATAGCGTTGACTTCCCTGAGCCATTGGCTCCGACGACTACCAAAAAGGGCGGAATATCCTTCAGATGCACATTTCTGAACGCCTTGAAGTTTTTCAGTCGGATCGATTCAATTTTCATGTGCCATTCCTTGAATGTCTTGCTTGCGACCATGGGTGGCGTTTATTAGGTGCGTTTTCAGAGCCTTCGTCCGCACGACTGGTGTGCGTTTAGCTTGGAAGTCGTCTGACTTATGCCTATGTGTGGAGCGGTCCTTGAGTGCCTGTCAGCATTAGGCCGTTTCTTCATGGCCCAGATGCTGTGCGAGCTGTCGTTCGGCGGCCTACATGGAGTGTTGAAGGCTTTGAAGTCGAGCTGGTTTTAATCGTGATCAATTTAACAGGGCGCTGCTTCAGCAGCCATTCAGAAAGATAATCTTGAACGCTTAAGGACTGTTAGTGTGTCTTCGTGAGTCGAGTTGCAATGTGAAATGGCCCCCGGCTAGTTGCGGGGAGTGGTCATTCGCTTATCAACCCTCACGATAATGGTGGCAATTTTCCGTCTGTCTGAAGGGGTGCGAATAAAACGGCAACGGCACATGTGGCGCAAGAGCGCTCGACTGATCAACTTACTCGGCAGTTCTTTGCAGCCACGCGGCCATGCCCAGCCCGGCGGCGCGGCCGCTGGCGAAGCAGGCGGTGAGCAGGTAGCCGCCGGTGGGCGCTTCCCAGTCGAGCATCTCGCCGGCACAGAACACGCCGGGCAATTGGCGCAGCATCAATTGCTCGCTGAGCGCCTCGAAGGGTACGCCGCCGGCGCTGCTGATGGCCTCGTCCAGCGGCCGGGGGCGCACCAGGGTTAAGGGCAGGCGTTTGATTGCCGCGGCCAGCAAGCGCGGCTCGGCGAAGCAGGCGGCGCTGCTCAGCTCGCGCAGCAGGCCGGCGCGCACGCCGTCCAGGCCGAGTTGGCTGCGCAGGTGGTTGCTGATGGATTTGCTGCCACGCGGTTTGCCCAGCAGGGTTTCGATCTGCTCGGCGGTTTTCTGTGGCAGCAGATCGAGGTGGATGGTCGCCGTGCCGTGCTGGTTGATCTGCTCGCGGATCGGCGCCGACAGGGCATAGATCAGGCTGCCTTCCACACCGCCGGCGGTGACTACGAACTCGCCCAGGCGCGGGCCTTGCTGGTCGAGGCTGATGGCGCAGGATTTGACCGGCGCGCCGGCGAACTTCTCCCCAAACAACCGGCTCCAGGCGGCCACATCGAAGCCGCAATTGCTCGGCTGCAGCGGCACCAGGGGCACCCCGCGTGCGGCCAGCAGCGCTTGCCAGGCGCCATCGGAGCCCAGTCGTGGCCAACTGCCGCCCCCCAGGGCCAGCAGGGTGACCGCCGGGTGTAGCGCGCGCTCGCCATTGGCGCTGGCGATGCGCAGGCTGCCATCGTTGTTCCAGCCCAGCCAGCGGCTGCGCGTGTGCATGGTCACGCCCAGCTCGCGCAGGCGCTTGAGCCAGGCGCGCAGCAGCGGCGCAGCCTTCATGTCGGTGGGGAAGACCCGCCCGGAGCTGCCGACAAAGGTGTCGATGCCCAGGCCGTGAATCCACTCGCGCAGTTCGGCGGCGGCAAAACCGTGCAGCAGTTTGGCCAGCTCGGCACGGCGCTCGCCGTAGCGATTGAGAAATGCTGCGTGGGGTTCGGCGTGGGTGATATTCATGCCGCCGACGCCGGCCAGGAGAAACTTGCGCCCGAGCGAGGGCATGGCATCGAACAATTCGACTCTGACCCCGGCCAGGGCCAGGACCTCGGCGGCCATCAGGCCGGCGGGGCCGCCACCGATGATCACGGCGGGCAGGGTGGAGGGCGGGGCGGGGGGCTGATGGTTCATGGCCGGCATTCTACCCGAAGCGGCCAGGGCGGCGCTGCCGGGTCAGTGGCTCTGGGCCTGGAGGTCGCCGGGCTGATCGACGATGGCACGGTTGCGTCCGGCCGTTTTGGCCAGGTACAGGCGCTGATCGGCGCGTTGCAACATGCTCTCCCAGTGTTCGTCGCGCCGCAGCAGGGCGCCGCCGCTGGACATGGTCACCGGCCCGCCGGGGCCTTTCAGGTGCAGGGCGATTTGTTGCTGCAGGTGGCTGGCGACGGTGTGCAGGCTGGCCTGGTCGGTGTTGGGCAAGAGCAGCAAGAACTCCTCGCCGCCGAAGCGAAACAGGCGGTCTTCCTTGCGCGAGTGCAGCTTGATCAGCTCGACAAAGTCCTTGAGCACCTGGTCGCCGGCCTGGTGGCCATAGGTGTCGTTGATCTGCTTGAACGAGTCGAGGTCCATCACCAGCACCGCGTATTGGTCGCCATGTCGGCGCTGGCTGGCGCTGGCCATTTTCAGTTCGTCGTTCATTGCCCGGCGGTTGCGTGCGCCGGTCAGCGGGTCCTGCACCGACAGCAGTTGCAACTGGTCACGCTGGTTGCGGGTGCGCGAGGCGAAGATAAAGCTCAGTGCGCTGGCGGTCAGGCTGGTGACCAGGAACGAGGTCATCTGGTAGTGGCTTTCGAACACCGAGCCCGGCACCGCCAGGGCATGGCTGCTCAGGCCGAGCATCACCAGCACGGTGGCGCTCAGGGCCTTGCCCGGCGAGACCATGAAGAAGTTGAAGAGAATCAGCGGGTAGATCCAGAACAGGCCGTTGACCCCCAGGCGGATGGTGATCAGGGTGGCCGAGCAGGAGAGAATCACCGAGGCAAAAATCCCCGGTTTGACCGTATCGCCGGTGCGCCAGGCGTAGAGCGTGGTGGCAATCGCCGAGACGACGATGATCACATCGGCCAGGCCGACCACATAGTTGCCTTGCGCCAGGCGATACACCGCATAGGGCGAGATGCCGGCCACGCCCAGCAGGCACATCAGGGTGATGATCGAGAGCTGGAAGTCGCTACGCAGGCGCTTGAACATGCGTGAGGTTTTTATCATTGCGGCCGGTTCTTGTTGTTATTGGGCTTATCGGCAGAGCTTAGCCTGCTTCTGCGCATGCTTACAGCCAGGGCCGTCGAGTTACGGATTTTTCCTGGCGGTGCGTTCAGGTATGGGGCCGCAGCATGTGCCTGGTTGTCACCGACAGTTGGTTGGGTGGTGCGCAGGCAAGTGCCCACAGCCAGCGCGAAAGCCATTACCATTTGCCCTGCGCCGGTTCGGCCTGGTGACCGAGCGGCGCAATTATTGTGCGCGCTGCCGGCCATGAGCGGCGCCATGCCTTGCGTAGAAGAGAGGGTGCATGACTCAGGTGCTGAAGAATTTGGTTGGGCTGCTGAGCCTGGAAACCATCGAGCAAGACCTGTTCCGCGGCAGCAGTCAGGATCTCGGTTTCCGCCAGCTATTTGGTGGCCAGGTGCTCGGCCAGTGCGTATCGGCGGCCAGCCGCACGGTGGAGGCGAGTCGCCATGTGCATTCCCTGCACGGCTATTTCCTGCGTCCTGGCGACGCCAGTTTGCCGGTGGTTTATCAGGTCGAGCGGCTCCGCGACGGCGGCAGTTTCAGCACCCGGCGGGTGACGGCGATCCAGAAGGGTGCGCCGATCTGCAGCTGCGCGGCCTCGTTCCAGTCCGACGAGGAGGGCTTCCACCACCAGTTGCCGATGCCCGATGTGCCAGGGCCGGAGAACTTCAAGTCGGAAACCGAGCTGGCGCGGCTGATCGCGCCGATGATCCCGGAGCGCTTGCGCGAGCGCGCGGTCAGCGACAAGCCGATCGAAATTCGCCCGGTGACCCTGATCAACCCGTTCGACCCCAAGCCCTGCGAGCCGGTCAAGTACGTCTGGTTTCGCGCCGACGGCGAGCTGCCGGATGACCCGCAACTGCACAAATACCTGCTGGCCTATGCCTCGGACTTCAACCTGCTGACCACCTCGATGCAGCCCCATGGGGTGTCGGTGTTCCAGAAGTTTATGCAGGTCGCCAGCCTCGACCACGCCCTGTGGTTCCATGGCAACCTGCGCATGGACGACTGGCTGCTGTACGCCATGGACAGCCCCTGGGCCGGCAACGCCCGTGGCTTCTCCCGCGCCAGCATCTTCAATCGCGCCGGCCAGTTGGTGGCCTCGGTGGCCCAGGAAGGCCTGACCCGTCTGCGCGAGGACTGGAAGTGAGCTGGCAGAGCAGTCGCCATTGGGTGTTCGATATGGATGGCACCCTGACCGTGGCCGTGCATGATTTCGAGGCGATCAAGCGCGCCCTGGAGATCCCGCCGAGCGACGACATCCTCCATCATCTGGCCGCCCTGCCGGCGGCCGAGGCGGCCAGCAAGCACGCCTGGCTGCTGCAACATGAGCGCGAACTGGCCGAGGCGGCGCAACCGGCACCGGGCGCGGTGGCCCTGGTGCGCGAGCTGCAGGCCCGTGATTACCGCCTCGGCATCCTCACCCGCAACGCCCATGGGTTGGCCCTGCTGACCCTGCAAGCCATCGGCCTGGCGGACTGCTTTGCCAGCGTGGATGTGATCGGCCGCGATGAGGCGCCGCCCAAGCCTGACCCCGGCGGCTTGTTGCACCTGGCCGGGCAGTGGCAGGTGCCGACGCAGGCGCTGGTGATGGTTGGCGACTACCTGTTCGACCTCGAATGCGCCCATGCCGCCGGCGCCCACGGGGTACTGGTCAACCTGCCGGAGAATCCCTGGCCGGCGCTGTGCAGCGGCTATGCCGAGGATTGTGCCGAGTTGCTGCGCCAGCTCAGGCTGGCACCCCGACAATCACGCTCGAAGCCTTGAAAATGGCTGTCGCAGGCATGCCCTCGATGAGGTTCAGGGCGGTGCTGCTGGTGTTGGTCACAATGGCCGCGAGCGTGGCGCCACCCGGCAGGTTGAGGATCACCTCGGTATTCACTGCGCCCTGGTGAATGCGCGCAATAGTGCCGGTCAAACGATTGCGGGCAGAGAAGCGTGCGCCTTGATCATCGGTCACGATGATGATCGATGATGACTTGATAAGCGCCAGCGCTTCCGTGCCGGTCTTGAGGTTGAGCTCGGCGCTGCTTTCATGGGTGACGATGGCAATGATCGTTTGCCCGCCGACGATTGCCAATTCGATTTCGTCATTGACGGCCCCGTCGGTGGCCCGGATCACCTTGCCATGGAACTGATTGCGTGCGCTGGTTTTCATGCCCATTCGCCTAATGAGTAAATAGTCATCAGCAATGCCTTCGGCTTGCTGGTTGAGCTGTGCCACAAAACGCAAATGTTCACGCTCGATCAGGCGGAAGTTTTTGACCAGTTGCTCGCCCCGCGAGGTTAGCCGCGTCCCGCCGCCGCCCTTGCCACCGGCCACGCGCTCCATCAATGGTTCGCCCGCCAGGTTGTTCATCGCATCGATGGCGTCCCAGGCGGCCTTATAACTCATCTTGATAGCCTTGGCGGCTTGGGTGATGGAGCCGCATTCGGCGATCTTGGCCAGCAGGGCAATACGTTGCTCGCCGCCGAATTTCTCGCCATCGACGGTTAGCCAGAGCGAGCCTTGCAGTTCCAGGGTTTTATCTTTCGTGTCCATGCTTGCTTCAGGGCCTTTCAGTGCGGTCAGCTGCAAAGCATATCGACAATTGTTCACCACTGCCGCAATGCGGCGCTCGTTAGCCTGGCGCCAGCAACGAGACGGATTTGACCTGAACCCATAGTGGCTGCTGGGCATAAATGCCTAGCTTGTCGAAGGAATAACGGGTGATGCGGGCGATCAGTTGTTCGCTACCCACCTGCACGCGCACCAGCACGTGGGCCTGTTCGGCGATGTTGATCCAGTTCAGCACCTGGGCGGGCAACAGGTTGAGCACGCTGCTGCCCTCGGCCTGTTGCAGGCTCAGGCTGACATCGCGCGCCTTGATCTTGATGCGCACCGATTGGCCCAACGGCAGCGGCCCATGGGGTAGCCGCAGGTCGATCTGGCTGCCCGCCAATTGCAGGCAGAGCAATCCATAGGCGTGGTCGTGCGCCGTGACTACGCCGTCCACCACGGCTTCGGCATCGTCCTCAAACACCAGCGGCAGGTCGGCACGCAGCAGGGTTTCCTTTAATGGGCCGCTGGCGCTGACGTGGCCGGCCTCCAGCAACACCAGATGATCGGCCAGGCGCGCCACCTCATCCGGCGAGTGGCTGACGTAGATAATCGGAATCGCCAACTCCCGATGCAGGCGCTCCAGGTAAGGCAGCACCTCCTGTTTGCGCTTGAGGTCGAGGGCGGCCAATGGCTCGTCCAGCAGCAACAGGCGCGGGCTGGTCAACAGGGCGCGAGCAATGCCGACGCGCTGCTGCTCGCCCCCCGAGAGCGTGTCCGGCAAGCGCTCCAGTAGGTGCTCTATGCCGAGCAATGCCACCGCTTGCTCCAGGGCAATCCGCCGTTCGCTGGCCGGGATGCGGCGCAGCCCGTACTGCAGGTTGCGCCGCACCGTGAGGTGGGCAAACAGGTTGGTATCCTGAAACACGTAGCCCACGGCACGTTGATGGGCGGGGAGGAAAATACCCTGGGCGCTGTCCTGCCAGAGTTCACCGTTGACCTGCAGGTAGCCAGCGCTGGGTTGATCCAGCCCGGCAAAGCAGCGCAGGCAACTGGTCTTGCCCGAGCCGGAGTGGCCGAACAGGGCACTGACGCCCTGACCGGGCAGGTTCAGCTCGACATCCAGGTTGAAGCCCGCGTGCTCAACCTTGAAGCGCGCCTGGATTGTTCCCGGCGCGCTCACACGCTGGGCGGCTGCGCGGCGCCGCGAAAAAGGCCAGATCATTGCCACACCCGCTTACTGCTGCGCCCGGAATACAGCGCCAGCAGCACGATAAAGGAGAACACCAGCATGCCGCCGGCCAGCCAGTGGGCCTGGGCGTATTGCATGGCTTCCACGTGGTTGTAGATTTGCACCGACGCCACCTGGGTCTTGCCGGGGATATTGCCGCCGATCATCAGCACCACGCCAAACTCGCCCACGGTATGGGCGAAGCCGAGAATCGCCGCGGTGATAAAGCCCGGCTTGGCCAATGGCAGCACCACCGTGAAAAATGCATCCCAAGGTCCGGCGCGCAGGGTGGCCGCGGCCTCCAGCGGCCTCCGACCAAGCGCCTCGAAGGCGTTCTGCAGCGGCTGCACGACAAAGGGCAGGGAATAAAACACCGAGCCGATCAACAGCCCGGTAAAGGTAAACGTCAGGGTGCCCAGACCGAGGCTCTGGCTCAACTGACCGATAACCCCGTGTGGTCCCATGCTCAGCAGCAGGTAGAAGCCGATTACCGTCGGTGGCAGCACCAGTGGCAGTGCGACGATCGCACCAATCGGCGACTTCCATTTGGACTGCGTGCGCGCCAGCCACCAGGCAATCGGTGTGCCGATCAGCAGCAACAACAGGGTGGTCAGCGATGCCAGCTCAAGCGTCAGCAGCACCGCAGCGAAATCAGCTTTGCTCAGTGGCATCGCAACAGCCTTTTAGAGTTGGTAGCCGTAGGCCTTGATGATCTGCGCCGCCTTCTCACCTTTCAGGTACTCGGTGAGGGCTGCCGCGGCGCGATTATGCTCGCCTTTCTTGAGGATCAGCGCATCCTGCTTGATTGGCGTGTGCATCTGCGCGGGCACGATCCAGGCCGAGCCACTGCTGAGTTGGCCGTCCTTATACACTTGCGACAACGCAACAAAGCCCAGCTCGGCATTGCCGGTGGCAACGAACTGATGGGCCTGGGAGATGCTTTGTCCTTCAACCAGCTTGCCCTTGACGGCTGCTTTCAGGCCCAGCTGGTCCAGCACCTCGGTCGCTGCCAGGCCGTAGGGGGCGGCTTGCGGGTTGGCAATCGCCAGGTGTTTGTACTGGTTGGCCTTGAGCACCGCGTCGCTGCCGTCCAGATAACCCGGCTTGGCCGACCATAGCACCAGAGTGCCGACCGCATAGGTAAAGCGCGAGCCGCTGACGCCAAGCCCTTCGCTGTCTAGCTTGGCCGGAGTGCTCTCATCGGCGCTGAAGAACACCTCGAACGGTGCGCCATTTTGAATTTGCGCATACAACTGGCCCGTGGCGCCGAAGGAGGCGACGACGCTGTGCCCGGTGTCTTTCTCGAACTCGGCGGCAATCGCCTGCAGCGGCGCGGTGAAGTTGGCGGCCACCGCCACCTGCACCTGCTCGGCCAGGGCGTTGCTGCTCAATACCACGGCGGCGAATAGGCCCAAGAGTGTTTGTGCAATAACCGCGTGCATGGCGTTTCTCCTTGCTTATGGGGGTGGTGAGCGAGTCGTGCAGCGCGGTTGTCGACCAAGCGGCAGCGCCAAGCTGTTCGACCGTGCCGGAAAATAGGCCGGGCCGGCTGCGTTGTGTGCGGCTGCGTGCCGGGTGGATTGCCTTGTACGGCTGCTTTGGCAGTGTATTTCCGCTGCGCAATATATTTGCATATATATCGCTCGTGGCGAGCGCTGCGAAAGAGGTATAGCGCTATATCTTTGTGGATATAGCGCTTGTTGGGCGAGCGACGTATGGGTCAGTCCGGGGCTTACAGGCTGGCGGGGGCGATCAGCAGTTCGGCGCGGGCCAGCAGTTGTACATGGCCGCCGACGCGCACGCGGTCGTCGTGGCCGACGCACACCTGCAGGCGACTGGGACGTTGCAGGAAGCGCCCCTGGTTGAGCTGCAAGGGCGTGCCACGCGGGGCCAGACCATGGGCCACCAGGTACGCGGCCACCGGTCCGGCGGCGCTGCCGGTGGCAATGTCCTCGATCACCCCGGCGGGGTCCCAGGTGCGGCCTTCGCGGGCGTCGATGTCGAGCAGGAACACAAACGCGGCGCCGCAGGCCCGCAACTCCAGGTCCAGTGCCCGCTGCTGTTTGGCCTTGGCCAGGCCGGCGCCGGTCACCGGCAGCAGCACATAGGGCAGGCCGGTGCTGACCACCGTGGCCGGGTAACGCAGGTCTTGCTCGTCGTGATCGAGACCAAAGGCGCTGGTGAACGCGGCGGCCTGGGCCGCGCTGAGCTGAGCGTCGAACTCGGCCAGGCCCTGGTCCATCTCGGCATAAAAGCCCTGGGCCAGGCGCTGGGTGTGAACCTGTACGGTTTTCGCCGTGAGTTGCAGGTGCCAGTCGGCGTGTTCGGCCGGGCTGTGCAGGTGGTGCAGCAGGGCGGCGGCGCCAATGAGCGGATGGCCGGCGAAGGGCAGTTCTTCTTCGACGGTGAAGATCCGGGCGCTGAAGGTGTCGGCTGTCGCGCCGGGCAGCAGGAAGATCGACTCAAACTGGCGCAGCTCCTGGGTCAGCCCCTGCATGGCGCTGGCGGACAAGCCGCGGGCATCATCGAACACCGCCAGACCATTGCCGGCCAGCGGCCGTTCGGCAAATACATCCAGTTGCCAATACTGCATGACGCTCACTCCTGCTGCTTGTGCTGGTGGCTCGATCAGTTGCCTGGGTAGCTGCTGATGACTTGCTCCTGGCCCTGGCGGTCGAGGCCGATGACCTGATAGGCATCCTGGCGGTCGCCCATCTCCATCCCCGGTGAGCCGGCTGGCATGCCCGGCACGGCGATGCCGGCCAGTTGCGGCTGCTGGCTGAGTTTGTGGATGTCGCTGGCCGGCACATGACCTTCGATAAACTGGCCGTTAAGCACCCCGGTGTGGCATGAGGCCAGGCGCGGCGGCACGCCGAGACGGGTTTTGACGGCGCTCATGTCGGCCTCGATATGCTCCTTGACCTTGAAGCCGTTGGCCTGCAAATGCTCGCTCCAGGCGCCGCAGCAGCCGCAGTGCGGGTCGCGATAAACGTCGATGGTGGGCGGTTCGGCGGCCTGGACGGCGGCGCTGAATAGCAGGCTGGCGAACAATAGTTGGGCATTGCGCATGGTTGGGCTCCCGATTGACTAAGCGCTCAAGTTTAACCGGGTCGGCGCGCGGCGTCGGCACCAGGCTGTTTCAGGATATGCTCGGCCGCTGTCAAATGAGGATTGAGCATGTGCATGCCCCAACTATTCCTGCTGCAGGCCCTGGCCTTGATGGCCCTGGGTCTGGCCTATTTTATCCAGCCCCATGAAATGACCAATCTCAGCGGCATGCTGCTGATGGAGCCGGCGGCGATCACCGATGTGCGCGCCTATTACGGCGGCTTGCAGATGGGCCTGGGGATGTTCCTGTTGCTGGCTTGTCGCCAGCCGGCGCTGCTGCGCGGTGCCTTGACCTTGCTGGTGCTGCTGTATTGCGCCCTGGCCCTGGCGCGCCTCGGCGGCCTGTGGCTGGACGGTGGCCTGCAGCAGACCTTCAACCTCACAGCCCTGCTGTTCGAGCTGGTGTCGGCGGCGCTGGCCATGCTGTTGCTGCGCCGTTTGCGCGATTAGTGGGTTGACCCAATAGCCCGTTTGCGCCCTGTAGGCGCCAGCGTGCTGGCGATCTAGCGGCAAAACATCGCCAGCACGCTGGCTCCTACAAGAGCCGATGACCGCGTTAGCGCTTGGCCGGGAAGCGTGCCAATAGCTTGGCCATGGCCTGGTTAATCACCTCCTGGCTGGCGTTGGGGTCGCGTACCTGGCGGTC